>CAIWVR010000282.1 GCA_903916165.1 uncultured Hyphomicrobiales bacterium
CGCATCAGGTCGCGATCCTCGATGGCGTAATAGGGAGACAGAAACGACAGGCGGCGCAGCGCATTCATGTCGTTGTTCAGCCAGCGTGCGCGATCGTTCGCGGGCAGGCTGCGGTCGATGTTCTCGACAAGGAGGCTGCGTGCGCGCTCGCGATGGTCGAGCCGGGCCGTGCGCCCCGCGATTGAGGCATAGGAGGCGAGCCGGATGTCGAGCGTCTGCGGCGGGCTGTGCTCGATGGTCGCGCTGGTGATGTGCAGCGCCTCGTCGAGGCGCTCCAGCACCTGCAGGCAGACCGAGAGGGCTTCCAGCGCCTCGATGCTTTGCCCGTTGCGTTCCATGAATTGATGGACCAGCGTCGCGCCTTCGGCCGTGCGGCCGGTGTCGATCAACAGATTGACATAGTCGCGCAGCGGGCCGAAATCGGCCGGGCTGCGGACCAGCGCGTCGCGAAAGACCTGTTCGGCATCGGCGTGGCGACCGGCCTGCCGCAGGAGATCGGCGAGGCTGATGGCGGAGCCCATCGCGGTGGGCGTGCGGCGCAAAGATTCCCGCAGCATCGCTTCCGCCTCCGCCCCGCGGCCCTCGAATTTCAGCACGACGCCGAGATCGTGAAACATGGCATTGTCATGGGGGGCGGCGCGCAGGGCATTGCGGAAGGCCTCGCTTGCCTTGTCATAGGCGCCTTGCCTGAAGTGCAACGAGCCAAGAAATTTCCAGACATCGGGACGCCCGGGTTCGAGCCGCGCGGCAACATTCAGATTTTTGATGGCATCGTCGAATTTCGACAGGTCAGCGGCGGCGCGCGCCTTTTTGATGAGGGCGTCGGAGGCGTTGGCAGATTTCATGGATGCGGAACCGCAAAAAACAAAGGAATCGATCAGTCGCAATGGCCTTGAGCTTAACAGGAGGCGCAGGCGTCTGGAAGATGCGCCCGCATCGCGCTACAAGGCCAATATGCCCCTTTATTTCGCATATGGGTCCAATATGGACGTCGAGGCCATGCGCCTGCGCTGCCCGCGCTCGACGGCGCTTGGCCCGGCGCGGCTGGCGCGGCATCGCTTCTTCATCATGGCGGGCGGCTATGCCTCGGTAATGCGGGATGCGCGCCGCGAGGTGCATGGTGTCCTGTGGGATCTGGCCCTGTGCGACGTGGGCGCGCTGGACGCCTATGAGGACGTACACTCCGGCCTCTATCGCAAGCTGATGCAGCCCGTGCTGCGCGGGCAGGGGGGCTGCGCCCAGGCGCTTGTTTATGTGGGCGGCTCCGTGACCCCTGCGGCCCCGCTGCCGGGCTATATGGAGAGCGTGCTGGCAGCGGCGCGCGCCTGGGCGCTGCCTGAGGGCTACCTGCACGAACTTGCAGCCTTGGCGCCCATGAGCGCGCGGGCGGGCGACGCCCCGCACTGGCGCGCGCCCGACGGCTCGTCGCAAATGCCGGGCGCGTCGCAAGAGCGGCCCAAGGTGCGGCCACGCTTTGCCTCGCCGCTCGACGGGGGACGCGAATGACAGAGATGCTGGTCATTCATCTGCGCATGGCAGGGCTGGTGCAGGGCGTGGGTTTTCGAAAATGGACGGCGCGCGAGGCCCGCGCACGTGGCCTGTCGGGCTATGTGCGCAACCGGCACGACGGCAGCGTCGAGGC
>CAIWVR010000283.1 GCA_903916165.1 uncultured Hyphomicrobiales bacterium
CAAGACCGCCCAGCGGCGCGAGAACCAGTTCACTGTCCATTGACATCCATCACCCGTTTTTCGGGCCGCTCGATCCCCCGGAGATACACATCTCCGGCGACGATCGTCTCGCGACCATTTTTTGTTTCCAAGATCAATTGTCCCGCGGCGTCGATGCCACGAAAAATACCTTCCAGCTCGCGCCCTGCGGACACGATCCGGATCTTCCTGTCACGTCCGGCGGCCAATTCCAGCCACGCAACGCGTATGCGATCAAATTCCGCGCCACACTGCCAGCGATCGAGCCAGAACGCCATGTTTTCCGCGAGCAAGCTCAGCAAAGCCTCGGCTGTGGTCTCAATGCCCATCTCGGCCAAAGAGGTGGCGGGATAGGGCAAGCCCTCCGGATGGGCGCAAATATTCACGCCAAAACCGATCACACAGGCCAGGTGCCCCCCCGGCATATGCGCGGCCTCAAGCAGCAGGCCGGACAGTTTGGCTCCCTCGACGACCAGATCATTCGGCCATTTCAGCCCGGTGCCGCGTGCTGACACGCCCAGCCCCCGCACCGTGCGCGCCAGTGCGACACCGGCGACAAAGCCAAGCTGCGGCGCGCAGGCCATGGGAGCGGGGTCGATCAGCAGCAGGCTTGCAGCGAGATTGCCCTTCGGCGACAGCCACGCCCTGCCCTGACGGCCGCGTCCCCTCGTCTGCTCATGCGCCGCAATCCAGAGGTTTCCGGGATCTCCGCCGCGCGCGCGGCGCATGGCTTCCTCATTCGTGGACTCAATCGACGCGAGCCATGTGACCCGCGTCGACACCTGCTGGGCGATGGGAGCAGAGCCGCTCAGAACAGCGACTTTGCGGCATTGGCGGCAGCATTGAGCACCGGTGCCGGATAGATCCAGAACATCAGCACGACGAAGCTCGCGACCCACAAGACGCCCGTCACTTCCCGCTGCACGGGATCGAAATCCGCTGCTGGCTGGTCGAAGTAGATCACCTTGACGATGCGCAGGTAATAGAAGGTCGACACCACCGACAGCAGCACGCCGATGACGGCGAGCCAGTAGAAACCGGCCTGGATCGCAGGCTGGAACACGTAAAGCTTGGCGAAGAAGCCGGCGAGCGGCGGAATGCCCGCCAGGGAGAGCATCAGCATGGCCAGCAGGAAGGCCATGCCGCCGCGATTGCGCGACAGGCCCGCGAGATCGCTGATCGTCTCCACATATTTATCGCCGACACGCATCGACAGCAGCGCGGCGAAAGTGCCCAGCGTCATGGCGAGATAGATCGCCATGTAGATCAGCACGCCATAGACGCCCTGCTGCGTGCCAGACACGAGACCGACCATCGCAAAGCCCATGTGGCCGATGGACGAATAGGCCATCAGGCGCTTGAGATTGGTCTGGCCAATGGCGGCGAAGGAGCCGAGCGCCATCGACAGGATCGACATGAACACGATGATCTGCTGCCATTGCGTCGTCACGCCCGGGAAAGCCGTGATGATGATGCGCAGCGTGATCGCCACCGCCGCCATTTTCGGAGCCGAGGCGAAAAAGGCCGTCACCGGCGTCGGCGCGCCTTCATAGACGTCGGGCGTCCACATATGGAACGGCACCATCGACATTTTGAACGCAAGGCCCGACAGCAGGAAGACAAGGCCGAAGATGACGCCGATCGACACTTCGCCGCGAATGGCTTCGGCAATGCCGGTGAAAGACATCGTGCCGGCAAAACCATAGAGCAGCGACGAGCCGTAGAGCAGCATGCCCGACGACAGCGCGCCCAGCACGAAATATTTCAGCCCCGCCTCCGAGGCGCGGAGATTGTCACGGTGGAAGGCGGCGACGACATAAAGCGCGAGGCTCATGAGTTCGAGGCCGAGATAGAGGCCGATCAGGTTCTGCGCCGAGATCAGCATCATCATGCCGACGGTCGCGAGCAGGATCAGAACGGGGAATTCAAACTGGTCGATCTTCTCGCGCGCCATATATTCGCGCGACAGAAGCAGGCTCGCCAGCGCGCCGATCAGCGCAAGGCCCTTCATGAAGCGGCTGAAGGCGTCATCGATGAAGGCGCCATCCCAGATCAGTGCCTTGCCGTCGAGCGGCGCAAACAGCGTGAGGAAGGCGATGCCGAGCAGGCCAATGGCGAGTTCGGAGATGATCCAGTCGCCCTTCGCGCTCTTGTAGGCACCAAGCAGGAGGAGAACGAGCGCGCCGGCCGCCAGGATCAGTTCCGGCAGCGTGTGGGCGAGCTGAAAGGACAGAGAGGTCATTGTCTCGTTTTCCTCAATGCAGCGCGAGAGCGGCGGTTTTGGTCACCGCAAGCGCCGTGTCGAAATTTTTCACCAGAAGTGTCACGGAAGCGTTGCAGGCCTCAAGGATCGGGCCGGGCTGCACGCCGTAATAGATGGTGAGCACGAGCAGCGGCGCGAGCAAGGCGATCTCCCGCATCGACAGGTCCTGAATGGACGCCAGAGCCGGCTTGTCGAGCACGCCGAAGATGATCCGGCGATACAGGAAGAGCGCATAGGCCGCCGACAGGATAACGCCCGTGGTGGCAAAGAGCGCGACCCAGCTGTTGGCGTTGAAGGCACCAACCAGCGTCAGAAACTCGCCAACGAAGCCCGACGTGCCCGGCAGGCCGACATTGGCCATGGTGAAAACCATCATCGCCACCGCATAGAGCGGCATGCGTTTGACGAGGCCGCCATAGGCCGCGATCTCGCGGGTGTGAATGCGATCATAGATGACGCCGACGCAGAGGAAGAGCGCGCCCGACACGAGGCCATGCGACACCATCTGGAAGACCGCGCCCTGTACGCCCTGCTGGTTGAAGGCGAAGATGCCCATGGTCACAAAGCCCATGTGGGCCACCGACGAATAGGCGATCAGCTTCTTCATGTCCTCCTGCACCAGCGCGACAAGCGAGGTGTAGATGATGGCGATGATCGACAGCGTGAACACCATCGGCGCGAAATATTGCGACGCATCCGGGAACATCGGCAGCGAGAAGCGCAGGAAGCCGTAGCCACCCATCTTCAGCAAAATGCCCGCCAGGATGACCGAACCGGCGGTCGGCGCTTCCACATGCGCATCCGGCAGCCAGGTGTGCACCGGCCACATCGGCATTTTCACCGCAAAGGAGGCGAAGAAGGCGAGCCACAGGTATTTCTGCATGCCGACCGGGAAGGACGTCTTCAGCAGCGTGACAATATCCGTCGTGCCCGCCACGCCATACATGGCGAAGATGGCAAGCAGCATCAGCAGCGAGCCAGCCAGCGTGTAGAGGAAGAACTTGAACGAGGCATAGATGCGCCGCTTGCCGCCCCAGATGCCGATGATCAGGAACATCGGGATCAGGCCGCCTTCGAAGAAGACGTAGAACAGCACGAGATCAAGCGCCGCAAAGACGCCGATCATCAGCGTTTCCAGCACGAGAAAGGCGATCATATATTCGCGCACGCGGGTGTTGATCGACTCCCAGGAGGCAGCGATGCAGAACGGCACCAGGAAGGTCGTGAGCAGCACGAACGGCATGGAAATGCCGTCGACGCCGAGCTTGTAGAGGATCGTATCGCCCAGCCAGGCCTTCTGCTCGATGAGCTGGAAACCGGGGTTGGCGATGTCGAAGCGGCTCCAGGCCACCAGAGACAGGACGAAGGTGAGCACGGTCGTGATCAGCGCAGCCCAGCGCGCATTGCGACGGGTCGCCTCGTCATCGCCCTGCAGCGAGAGGATGAAGCCCGCGCCAATCAGCGGCAGGACGATGAGTCCGGTGAGGATCCCGAAGCCGAACATCAGCGCACTCCCCCGACCAAGTACCACGTGATGATCGCCGCGACGCCGATCAGCATGGCGAAGGCGTAGTGGTAGATAAAGCCGGTCTGCAATTTGACGACGCGATTGG
>CAIWVR010000284.1 GCA_903916165.1 uncultured Hyphomicrobiales bacterium
GGCAGCGCGCGTGAAGCCGGTCATTGTCATCAAGTCCGGTCGTCATCCGCGCGCCGCCAAAGCCGCCGCCAAAGCCGCCGCCACCCATACCGGTGCGCTCGCCGGCGCCGATGCGGTCTATGACGCCGCGTTTCGTCGTGCGGGGCTACTGCGCGTCAACGACATTTCGGAACTTTTCGCCGCGGCCGAGACGATCGGGCGCATCAAGCCCTTTGCCGGTGACCGTGTCGCGATCCTCACCAATGGCGGCGGGCTGGGTGTGCTCACGGTCGACAATCTGCTCGATCTCGCCGGCAAGGTCGCCGACCTGTCGCCTGCGACCGTCGAGCGGCTCAACCAGAACATGCCCGCGACCTGGTCGCACGCCAACCCGGTCGATATTGTGGGTGACGCGGATGCGGAGCGTTTTCGCATCGCGACAGAGGCGCTGCTCGACGATGGTGCCAATGATGCCTTGATCGTCCTGCACTGCCCGACGGCCCTGTCCGACAGCGAGGCGACAGCCCGGGCCGTGGCCGATTGTGTCGAGGTGCATCGCAAGAAATCCCTGTCGCCCAAACCTGTCTTTGCAGTCTGGCTTGGCGCGACGCCAGCATCCGAGGCCCTTTTCGAGACGGCGCGCATTCCCTCCTACCGGGGTGGGGCGACACGCGGCTTCATGCATCTGGTGCGCTGGCGTGACAATCGCGACGCGCTGATGGCGGTGCCGCCGAGCCTGCCGTCGGATTTTGCACCCGATGTCGCGCGCGCCCGCGCGGTGATCGCAAGCGCACTGGCGCGTGGCGAGACCTGGCTCGATCCGGTCGAGATCACGAGCCTGCTGGAAGCCTATGACATTCCCTGCGCGCCCGCGCGGCTGGCCGCGACGGCGGAAGATGTCGCCGTGCCTGCGGCACAGCTGATCGCGCAGCATGGCGCCTGCGTCATCAAGATCTTTTCGCCCGACATCACGCACAAGTCTGATGTCGGTGGCGTCGTGCTTGGCCTGGAGACGCCTGAAGCTGCCGTCGCCGCCGCGCGCGCCATGCTGGCGCGGGTCGCGGCCTTGCAGCCGGATGCGCGCCTCACCGGCGTCACCGTTCATCCGATGGTGAAGCGCCCGCATGCGCGCGAGCTCATCGCCGGCATTGCCGACGATCCGACCTTCGGGCCGGTGATCGTCTTCGGGCGCGGCGGCAAGGCGGTCGAGGTGATCAATGACCGCGCTTTGGCGCTGCCGCCGCTCGATCTGCGGCTGGCGCGCGATCTCATCGAGTGCACGCGTGTGGTGCGCATCCTGCGCAGCTATCGCGACGAGCTGGCAGCTGATATCGACGCCACCGCGCTGCTGCTGGTGAAACTGTCGCAGCTGTCGGCCGATCTTCCAGACATCCGTGAGCTCGACCTCAATCCGCTGCTGTGCGACGCCGCCGGCGTCATGGTGATCGACGCGCGCGTTGCCATCGCGCCCGCGCAAGGCCTGACGCGCCATGGCTCCAACCCGCGCTTTGCCATCGCGCCCTATCCGAAAAGCTGGGAGCGTCGCCTTGCGCTGCGCGATGGCGCCGACATCTTCGTGCGCCCGGTGCGTCCCGAGGATGAGGCTCTCTACCGGACCTTTTTCGAATCCGTGACGGCGGAAGATTTGCGCCTGCGCTTCTTCGCGCCCGTGAAGGAATTCTCGCACGCCTTTGTCGCACGCCTGACGCAGATCGATTATGCGCGCGCGCTCGCGCTCTGCGCGCAGGACAAGGACGGCGTGATGGTGGGCGGCGTGCGCCTGGTCAAGAACGTCGAGAACAAGGCCGGCGAATATGCCATCCTGCTGCGCGGCGATTACAAGGGCCGGGGGCTGGGCTGGAACCTGATGAAGCTGATCATCGAATATGCCGAGGATGAGGGCCTGCTCGCCGTCGAGGGGCAGGTGCTGGGCTCCAACCACGGCATGTTGGCGATGTGCGAGCAGCTCGGCTTCCGTGTGCGGGACGATCCCGATGAACCCGGCATCAAGGTGGTCAAGCTTGATGTGCAGAAACTGCCGGGAATTGCCGACAAGTTGCCGGTGTAGTGCGCCTCGTCATGGCGGGGAGTTCACGCTCCTCGCAACGACGCGCCTGCGGTGTGTTGGATACCTTGCTCCCGATGCGGTTCGCCTCATGAACGCAGCACAGGCAACAGCACCGCAGATCAGGCGAGCGTTATCAGAATATGCAGGCTGCGCGGCCCATGCGCGCCCAGCAGGAGCGTTTGCTCGATATCGGCGGAGCGCGACGGGCCTGTGATGATGTTGAGCGTGCGCGGCATCACGCCCTTGCCATGGTCGCGGCGCAGCTTGGTCCAGACGCTCTCGAGATCGCCAAACAGATCGGCGGCCGCCAGCACGACAATGTGGTTGTCGGGCAGAAAATTCAACGTCACCGGATTGTCCGGACCCGACAGAATGACGACCGACCCGGTCTCGGCGACGCCTGCAAAAGCGTGGCTCACCGCACTGAGATCGGCACCGGCCGAGGCGCCCTCGCTGGTCGTCATGGCGACACCCTGCCAGTCGAGTTGCGTCAGTCGCTGATCGGCGCCGATGCGGATTTCGAGCGGCAGATTCGCCTCGCGCAGCCAGCGCGCCACTTCGCCCGGCACGTCAGCTGTGCTGTTGAGCACGACGACGCTCGCCGACACGCGCTGCGCCTCGGTGAGAAACGTTGCCATCTTATTGGCGGCGCTGCCCTGTCCGCGCGCGGGAATTGGCCCGCGAGATGGCTCCTGCAGTCGCTGCGCGACAATGCCGCGCCTTGTCGCCTCCTTGCCGGTGACGCCGAGCGAGCGGCGGATGTTGGCGAAGACGTCGTCACGCGCGCTCATGGCTTGCGCTCCTTCTGGCGCGCGCGCCATTGCGTCTGGAAAGACGCGCCGGTGGGTGCGGGCATGTCGCGATACAGCGTCCAGCCCGACGCCAGCGGCAGTTTGGCAAAGCGGCCCGTGTCGCGCCCGAGCCAGGTGAGCGCGCGCATGGCGAGCGAGGTGAGCGGGCGATAGAGGCCCGGTCGCAGCGCGAAAAAGCCCCAGAGACCAAGCCCGAACCGCTGCACGGCGGGCGTCAGATGGCGCTCGCATTCGCGCTCGCGCCAGTGCCGCATGAGTTTCGGCAACGGGATTTTCACCGGGCACACGCTTTCGCAGCGCCCGCAGAAGGTCGAGGCATTGGGCAGGTGCCCGCCCTTGTCGACGCCGATCAGGGATGGCGTCAGCACGGCGCCCATGGGGCCGGGA
>CAIWVR010000285.1 GCA_903916165.1 uncultured Hyphomicrobiales bacterium
ATACATAATATCAACAGCTATCTACCTCGACCCAGATGGCCCAATCGCGCATGCCGATTTATTTTATTTGGTGTGGCAAGCGCGAGTGAGCTCACGTGGGTCGAGGCAGATGACCGTTGGTATAAGTGTCAATATCCGTCAGCGAAAGCCATGCCAGCACGCACTTCCCGCATGGCTTCGCTGACAAGCCTCATAGCGCGATCTCGATGGCCGCCTTTGTTTGGAGCTGCGCGCTCTAACGATTCCATCGCGGCGCGCAAGGCTCGGAGGGCCGCTTCCATGTTTGGCTGCTCTCGTGCTGCGACGCCTGAGACTAACTCCATAGAACCAAGGGCCGCGACTGCAGCACCAACAGATACATGGGCAACCGACCTACGAGAAAACGTTTTCATTCCATCACCCTTAGTGTTTTAAAGCGGTTATTGGTTCTCTTGATCTGTTTTTGTGACGATTTTGTGAATGGACTTACCCCCTGTTTAACGTCTCCCTTAGCCGGGTTTGACCCGGCTTCGAGCTTTCCTTCCTCGGGAAGCTAAAAGCCCGCCGTCGAGGGTTAGGTGAACTTTCGACGGTCCAGTCGTTTGGCGTAGAGCGAGAACCCGAGCCCGTCGTGCCAGAGGATCTTGGCCATGTCGCCGCGACGGCCACGGAAAATATATAGATCGCCCGCATGGGGATCGCGTTTGAGAATTTCCTGAACCTGAAGCGCCAGTCCCTGCATGTCGCGCCGCATGTCGGTATGGCCTGTCGCAATCCAGACCCGCACTCCGGCTGGAACGGGGATCATGGCCGCACCATCGCCTTGAGAACGCGCGACAGAGCAGCAGTCTCGATGTCCCCCCAAGCCGCGGCAGATTCTCGTCCTGTTTGTCACGCGAATCTCATCTTGATTGAGTAGGCCAAGTTCCACCAGCTCATCCAGAACTGAGCCTAGGTAGGAAGGGATTTGTATCGTGCGCCTGGCAGATGCGTTTCAATATTTACAGATGGGTCGCCCAGCGGACGCCGAGCGTATCGCCCGCGCAATCCTAAAATATGACAGGCGCGATGCCGATGCCATGCTTGTTTGCGCTCAGGTCTACGCCGCGAGGGGGGGTATCTCGCAATGTGTGGAAATGCTCACGCGGGCGCGCGGAATTCGGCCGCACGATTTTGAAATAGGCTTTAATCTTGGTGTCGCGTTGACGATGGCGGGACACCACGACCAGGCAGTGGACACCTATCGCGCGGTCCTAAAGGCGCATCCTGCGCATGAAAACGCGCGCATGAATCTTTCAGCCTCCCTGATAGCTATGGGTCGCCCGGCCGCGGCCTGCGTCGAACTTCGCCAGCTTCGTGCGTGTCATCCGGATTCTGTCGACATCTTCCTTAATCATGCGTCCGCGCTGATTGAATGCGGCCGCTTTGACGAGGCTCTGGAGGAACTTGCTTTGGCACCCGATGCGGCGCTCCGCAATCTCGACATCGCAACCCTGCAAGGGCGCGCACTTAACGGATTACGTCGTCACGCCGAAGCGCTCACCTTTTTCGGCGAGGCGCTCGACCGCGACCCGAATTCGGCTGATGCACTGAATGGGACGGGCGTCGCACTTACACGTCTCGGGCGATTTTCGGAAGCGGCAACGCACCTTCAGCGTGCCGTCGAGATCGCGCCCGAAATGATGGAGGCATTTAACAATCTGGGCGTCGTGCTTCACCATCTCGGCCGACTCGACGACGCAATCGTTGCTTTCGACCGGGCGCATACACTCACGCCGCGTGCGGCGGATCCGCTCTACAATAAGAGCCGAATTCTTCTGCTGCTAGGCCGGTTCGCCGAAGGTTGGGGGCTACATGAGAGCCGTAAGAGCCTGTCGAAGGATGCGGTCGGAGTGAACACCACCGGCCTGCGCGACCTGCGTTACGTCGCTCAAGCGAAAGTCCGCCGCCTGCTCGTCGATTGGGAGCAAGGGCTGGGTGACACGATACAATTCTGCCGCTTCGCCAAATTATTTGCCGATGCTGGGGTTCAAGTGACGCTCCGTACGCAGTCGCCCCTGCGTGAACTCATTGCAACGCTGGATCCTCGGATCGCCGTCGTAACCGGCGAGATCGATGCAGCTGAATTCCACTTCCATATACAGACCATGAGCATGCCCGGACTGTTCAAGGCAAACGCCGGGTCTATTCCCTTTGCGGGTGGGTATCTCACCGCCGATCCGGCGCGGGTTGAAGCATGGCGTCTCAAGATTGGAGGAGGCGGATTACGTATTGGCATCGCCTGGCAGGGCAACCGGCAGGCAAGGGTTGATCTCGGCCGATCCTTCCCGCTCGAAATGTTCCTACCTTTAGCTAACCTAACGGGCGTTCGCTTGATCAGCCTGCAGAAGAATGAAGGAGCGGAGGAGCTTGCGCAGCTCGGGGCCGAACTTGGCATCGAGGATCTCGGCCCAAATTTCGATGCGGGAGATCAAGCTTTTCTCGATTCGGCGGCGGTGATGCAGCAGCTTGACCTCGTAATCACTTCGGATACAGCGCTGGCGCATCTAGCAGGCGCGCTTGGTAGACCTGTCTGGGTGGCGCTCCAGCACGTACCGGACTGGCGATGGATGCTAGAGCGCGCCGATACGCCATGGTACGCGAGCATGCGCCTATTCCGGCAGTCGACCCCCGGCGACTGGCAGCAGGTCTTTGACGAAATGCGCGACGCTCTCGCGGGTCTCCCCAGATTCCCTATCGCCATGTGAGGATAGGGGCTTGCAGAATACATCCCGCATACCCCCTGCAAAGCCAATTATAGATTAACGCTTACATGATTCTTTGGTACCCCTCCGGCCTGGATCGCCTGTCCTAAAACGGTGATCGTGATGATAAATGCCGCAAGAGTGGCTCGATGATCGTGTCCACTTATGACAAGCGGACACTCACGCGATGGCCTTGAGCAATGTTGGCGATGGCGTTCGCGCTGGGCGCAAACGGCGGTCCTCGAGCGTTGCGGAGAAGCGGCGGATTGTCAACGAGAGCCTGGTGGGCGACTTCTTCGGTGAACTCGGATCCCTCGCCGATCCTGCTTGTTGGCAGTCGCACCTTGCAAAGATACGACGCATCGAATGGGCCGTGTACGCCAAAAAGCCATTCGGCGG
>CAIWVR010000286.1 GCA_903916165.1 uncultured Hyphomicrobiales bacterium
GGTGACATCGACGCGGCCTTTGCCGGGGCCGCCCATGTCATCAGCGCGGCGTTTCGCCTGCACAAGGGTGGCGGCCACCCGATGGAGCCGCGCGGCGTGCTCGCCCGCTATGATGCCGTCGAGGAAAAGCTGACGGTCTGGGACTCGACGCAAATGCCCCACCGGGCCAAGGCGATGCTTGTTGCCACGCTGGGCCTGGACGAGCATCAGGTGCGCGTGGTGCAGCCCGATGTCGGTGGCGGGTTTGGCACCAAGGCGGTTTTTCATCCGGAAGAACTGGCGGTGCCGGCCGCAGCCCTGCTGCTGCGCTGTCCGGTGAAATGGGTCGAGGATCGCTACGAGAGTTTTACCGCGAGCATCAGCGAGCGCGATCAGGTCTGGGATGTCGAGGCCGCCTTCACGGAGGATGGGCGTCTGCGCGGCGTGCGCGGGCGGCTGTGCTACGACCATGGCGCGGCAACGCCCTACGGCATTGCGCTGCCCTTCAATGCGGCGACCAATTTCATCGGGCCCTACATTCTGCCGGCCTATCGGATCGGCATCGATCTGTGCCTGACCAACAAGACGCCGGCCGCGCCCACACGTGGCGCCGGGCGCCCGCAGGGCGTCTTCGTGATGGAGCGGCTGCTCGACCGCATGGCGCGCCAGCTCAACATGTCCCGCGACGAGATCCGGCGGCGCAATCTCATTCCAGCCGCGCGCATGCCCTATACCATTCCCGTCAAGCAGCGCGACGGCAGCCTGATGACCTATGACAGCGGCGACTATCCCGAGTGCCAGCGCCGTGCGCTTGAGGCGTCAGGCTGGGCGGATTTTCCGGCGCGCCAGGAGGCCGCGCGACGCGAGGGACGTTTCATCGGCATCGGCTTCGCCAATTATGTCGAGGCGACGGGTCGCGGACCGTTCGAGAGCGTCGGGATCAGCATCGGACCCTCCGGCAAGATCGTCGTGACGAGCGGCGCGACCGCGCAGGGGCAGGGCGTGAAGACCATGCTCGCGCAGATCGTCGCCGATACGCTCGGCGTTGAATTGTCGGCCATCCATGTCGTCGTCGGCGACACCTCGGCAACGTCAGCGGGGCTTGGTGCCTATGCGAGCCGACAGGCCGTCACGGCCGGCAATGCGGCCCATCAGGCCGCTGGGATGATCGTTGAAAAAGCCAAGCGCGCTGCGGCCGAAATGCTCGAGGCCGACGTCGAAGATCTCGAAGTTGATGCCGGCGTGGTGCGGGTCAAGGGCGTGCCCGGCCACGCGCGCAGCCTGACGCAGATCGCCAAGGCATTGGCTGGCACGCCGGGCTTTTCGCTGCCGGGCAATCTGCCCCCGGGTCTCTCGGCGGCAACGGATTTCATGACGTCGGGCCTTTGCTACACCAATGGCAGCCACGTCGCCGAAGTCGAGGTCGATCCGCTGACGGGCGCCGTGAAGATCCTCCGCTATGTGGTCGTTCATGACTGCGGGCGGATCATCAATCCGATGATGCTGGAGGGCCAGATTCTCGGCGGGGTCGTGCATGGCATCGGCATGACCTTGTTCGAGTGGATGCGCTACGACGCTGACGGGCAGCCGCTGTCGGTCACGCTCGCCGACTATCTGCTGCCGACGTCGGACGTCGTCCCGCATATCGACATCCACCACATGGTTTCGCCAAGCCCGCTCAATCCGCTGGGCGTCAAGGGCGCGGCTGAAAGCGGCACGATCGGCGCACCCGCCACCCTTGTCTCGGCCATTGAGGATGCGCTGCGTCCGCTTGACGTCGAGGTGAATGACTTGCCCGTGACGCCACCGCGCCTGCGCGCCGCCATCCGTGCCGCGCAAGCAAGACAGGCATTGTCATGAAGGCTCCGGATTTTCGATACCACCGGCCCGCGAGCGTCGAGGAGGCGGTCGGCCTGCTTGGTGCCTGCGAGGATGCGCGCCTGCTGGCGGGCGGCCAGTCGCTCATGCCGATGCTGAACCTGCGCGTGGCGAGTCCAGGCCATCTCATCGATTTGGGCGGCGTCACATCGCTTGTCGGCATCGGCGAGGACAAGGGTGAATTGCTGATCGGCGCCATGACGACGCAGCGCGCCCTGGAGAGGTCGCCACTTGTCGCGCAAGCCGCGCCATTGCTGGCGGAAGCCGTGGCGCATGTCGGTCATCAGCAGACGCGCAATCGCGGCACCATCGGCGGCAGCCTTTGCCATCTCGATCCGGGTGCTGAACTGCCAGTTGTCGCCGCAGCCCTCGACGCCATTCTTGTGGCGACAGGGCCATGCGGAGCGCGCGAGATCCGGTTTGCGGAGTTTGCGATGGGCTATCTGACCAGCAGCCTTGCGCCGGATGAGATCCTGACCGCCGTGCGCTTTCCCAAGGCGCCCGCCCGGACCGGCGTCGCCTTCCTCGAGTTCAACCGCCGACCGGCGGATTTCGCCATTGTCTCCGTCGCCGTGACGCTCACGGGCGCACCTGATGGGCGCCTTACGCATGCGGCCATTGCGCTGGGGGGATCGTATGCCACGCCGGTGCGGCTGTCCGAAGCTGAGGCCGTGATGGTTGGGCACGCGCCGGATGAACTCCTTTTCATGGCGGCTGCGTCCATGGCGAGCGCCGTGGCGTGCGACGGCGATGAGCTTTATCCGGGCGACTATCGGCAGGAGCTTGCAGGCACGCTTGTCGCGCGTGCACTGCGTCTGGCGGCGTCCCGCATCGGGAGCGCAAGCCATGACTGAGCTGCATCGCATCAAGCTGATCGTGAACGGTCGGGAGGTGCAGGCCGAGATCGAAGCGCGCATCAACCTGGCTGACTTCCTGCGAAAGGACCTGCGCCTGACCGGCACGCATGTGGGTTGCGAACACGGCGTCTGCGGGGCCTGCACGGTGCTCGTCGATGGCGCCAGCGTCCGGTCCTGCCTGATGCTGGCCGTCCAGGCGCAGGGGCGATCCGTGGAGACGATTGAAAGCCTTGCGGATGGCGCAGATCTGCATCCCATCCAGGCGGCACTCGCCCGCCACCACGGACTGCAATGCGGCTATTGCACGCCGGGCGTGGCCATGACGATCAAGGAGCTCGTTTCAGACTCGGCCGGGCGGGACCTCTCCGAGGCCGACATCCGCACGGCTCTGTCTGGCAACCTCTGCCGCTGCACCGGGTATCAGGGAATGGTGGCGGCGGTGAGGGATGTTCTTGATACGGTCGCAGAAAAACCGATGCGGCCATTGTGAGAGAACGGAGGCGGCACGGGAAATGGTCTGCCCCGATTGAAGTGGCAGATCCACTCACGGGACGCTGGACCGCCTGACGTCAAGCTTCAACGTCAAGGTTGGCCTCGTCCTGGGCTGCCAGCGCCCCGACACCACATCCGTATCCGTCTTGCCTATTGACAGGAAAGGCTCTGCCGCTGGCCGTATCTTGTCCGCACGTCGATGTTTCGGGGCTTTGTGATGATGTCCCCGGGATGATGGTTGACACTATTCTTGTTTTATTTGCATCCCTTTATTCCGCCCCGCGTGCCGCGGAGAAAAGCGATGAAACCTGTTTTTGGGGTTGATCACGCCTTGGACAAAGGTTCTGGAGCCGGCTCTCATGCCGCCGTCGCCAGACGTAAAACGTCACACGGTTTACCCACGTAAAGCGCGATCAACTCACTGACGCTGAAAGCGCTGCTGTCATCATCAGCGAGCATCTTGAACCGCTTGTCCATCGACAGGTCTCACCCAGGGCCATCGGAATTCTTCCCGACAGCGATCCAAACCCGTCGACCATCAAACCGGTCCAAAGTGTCAGGACTCTTCCCGGTTCGTTCCATGACAATCTGCATGGTGACGACAACATCCGCTGTGCTTGGCACAACCTTGCTGTGGCCCAGGGCCTGCCGGGCATGGCGCGTGAAAAGCGGCGTGGACGCCTCGCCTCATGTCCAAAGCAGGGGGCTGCTTGGCCACCGCACATCATTTAAAGATAACAGGAGTGGAAAAACTTTGTTATGATTTACAAGAATCAGGGGTAGCTGGACCGGCAATCTGCGTTCGGATACTATGTTGGCGACGTTATCCTTCCTAGGATAAATGTTGTTCGCTTATTGGTCGCAAATGCTTGAGCGTTAAAATGTGGCGATTGCTTCGGCAGTTTACAACCTAAAAACAGGCACTTAGGAATTTTGCGAATTTTACACTAATTCATGCTATGGAGAGTAAAATGTCAATCATTCAGCGTGGCATCTCTTGTATCATGCTTTTATGGGCGCTTCAGTTGCCGGCGGCGGCTGAAACGCCGGAAGAATTTTATCGTGGTAAGGCCATATCTATTTATGTTGGCTATACAGCTGGTGGCGGGTACGACGTTTACGCCCGGCTATTGGTACGCCATATGGTTAGGCATCTACCCGCAGGTGCCACAGTGATTATCAGGAATATGGAGGGGGCTGGCAGCCTGCGACTGGCAAATTGGCTCTATTCGGTGGCACCTGCCGATGGAAGTGCCTTCGCAACTGTCGGGCGTGGTGTCGCATTTGACCAGCTTCTCGGACGAACGGGAGTTCAGTTCGATGCGCCACGTTTCACCTGGATAGGCAGCATGAACGATGAGGTCTCGGTTTGCGTGAGTATGGCGTCAAGCCATGTCACGAAATTCAGCGATCTTGGTAAGGAGAAATTGATTGTCGGTGCAGCTGGAGCAGGTAATGACGATGACCTGTTCCCTCGTATTATGAACGCTATTCTTGGAACAAAGATGCAAATTATCACTGCCTATCCGGGCGGAAATGACGTCGTGTTGGCTATGGAGCGCGGCGAAGTCATGGGGCGGTGTGGGTGGTCATGGTCAAGCATCAAAGCCAGCCAGCCGGATTGGATCACGCAGAATAAAATTAATGTCCTTGTGCAGCTCGGCCTCAGTAAGCATGCGGATCTTCCGAATGTACCCTTGATCATGGATTTAGCCACAAATGACGAAGAACGACAGAGCCTCAAATTAATTTTTGCTCGGCAGGCGCTTGGGCGTCCGTTTCTGGCGCCACCTGGAATACCGTCAGACCGAAGCGCCTTTCTTCGGTCCGTGTTCAAAAAAACGGTATCAGACCCCGAGTTGCGCGCTGAAGCAGATCGAGCGAAAATAGAAATAGAGCCACTGACAGGTGAAAATCTGGAAAATGTCATTAATCAGGTCTTTTCTGATACATCGCCGCAGCTCGCCCGGAAGATTTCTGGCTATATCAACTTGAATTGAAGCTGACTTGTCATGCTGCACGGATCACAGCTTTGCTTTTTTAGCTTATCAAGGAAGGGCGTTTTTTCGAAGACTCTGAAACCATATTTACACGTTACATGGCCTGAATATGGATGCTGATGATGGGGCTGCCTGGGCGGTTTGAGCCGGTCCTCCGTTGAGACGGCCTGCATGGGAAGGACAATGCGGACCCGCGCGTCAATCAGGAGGAGAATGCGCAGCCGCCTGGGGGACGACGGGAGGGGGAAGCCCAACTGGAGGAGGGGCCCGGGCGGTGCCGACTTGCACTCGGGGCAGGGCCTTGCGGCAATGGCGGATGGCCTGAACGTGCGCCCGCCCACATTCTCTAACCACCACATCGCCCGCCTTCTCACGTCGCTGCCCAGGGGGCGTGTCAGGGAGCGAGACACGGCCCGGACCGGACGCATCGCCACAGAATCGGCTATGAACCACATCGACAGCCTTCTGATTCAGCTGCCGAATGCTGATCTGGCGACCTGTCGAGCCGGTCCCTGGAGCGTCCCGCCACCATCTTCAACCAAGGTGATCGCATCGATTCTTGCAGCTGGGATCCGTGCACTGGCTGGCTGAACACCCTTGACCAACTCGGTCGGGCCACCCCAGCCCTGCCTGTGTAGCCATGCCCCAGCATTCGAACGGATCCCGAAATGGCGAACGGCGGTTGAAATTGACATAAAATTGGATATTGTTTAAAAAATGGAACACGACGAAAAAAGCGAGCCCAAGCCAGACCTTCACCTTCAAGGAGTTTCCCCCGATGCGGTACGAGGACTGTGACAAATATACCAATTCCGCTCTTCGGCCTGACGATACAGATACTTACCCGCAGCGGCTGGTGGGAGAGTTTATCACAAATGTGATCTCGAATGAATGGGTCAACAAGGAATACAAGCACCTCGTTTTGGAGGTGCATGATCATGCCCTGACCGCCTACGCGGGCCAAATGTTCCATCTCCTTTGCCCGTCGCCCGATGGTGCAGAGGTCTGGATGCGCCGCCCCATGAGCGTGTATCGGGTCAACAAGCCAGCCAAGCAGATTGAATTCCTTTACAAGCTCGAGGGGCGCGGGACGCGGGGCATGGGCCTCCTCGCCGCCGGCGACGAATTCAATATTGCAGGTCCCCTCGGCCAGGGCTTCAAGCTTGAAAAAAGCTGGAAAAACATCGTCGTTCTGGGTCGGGGCGTTGGCCTTGCCACTCTCGCACCTCTCTCCCAGCTGGCAGCAGAAAATGGTGTGAACGTCACCGCTATCCTGAGTGCCCGCCATCGGGACGTTGTCATGTCGAGAGACCTGTTTGAGGGTCTGGGAGCAAAAACAATCACTCTGGTTGATAGTGATGGTAGCAGCTCTGTTGAAAATGTTGAGAAAGAACTTACTGGCCTTATTTCACGCGGGGAAGCAGATGCGTTTTTCACGTGCGGATCCAGTCGGCTTCTGAAACTGATGCAGGCATTGGGCAAGGCACATAATATTCCGGGCCAGGTTGCCATGGAACAGAACATGGTTTGTGGGTTTGGTGCCTGCTATGTTTGCATGAGAACGTTTAATGTTAATGGTGAGCTCACCCTGAAGCGCGTTTGCCGGGATGGGCCCGTCTTCAATATGCAGGAGGCCGTGGGATGGTAGATCTTTCTGTTAAAATCGGAAACATTACTCTTCAGAATCCGATCACCCCTGCTTCGGGGGCGTTTTCCTGGGAGTATAATGATGTCATCGACCTGAACCGGCTTGGCGGCCTGGTTGCGAAAACCATTTGCCGTGAGCCCCGACTGGGAAATCCGACACCCAGAATGGCCGAAACCGAAGGTGGAATCATCCAGTCCATCGGTTTGCCAGGAAAGGGAATCGAGTATTTTCTTGATCACGTCGTGCCTGAATATGCCAAATTCAAGCCGCCACTGATTGTCAGCGTCTCTTCAGAAAGCATAGAGGACTTTGCCGCTCTCGCGCGTGAGTTATCTGTTCCGGACGTCGATGTGATCGAGGCTAATATTTCCTGCCCGACACGCAATTCGACGGGCGGCAACTTCGCGATGCATGAGGATCACACCAAAAATGTGATTCGTGCTATCCGGGAGTCGACGGACAAGCCTCTCTGGGTCAAGCTGTCACCCAATGCAGGTGACATTGTTTCAGTCGCGCAAGCGGCTGAAGAAGCCGGTGCTGATTGCTTGGTGATTGCCAATACGTTCTTGTCCCTCAAGATCCGTACGGATAATTTTCGCCCTGCACTCGGAAATAAATTCGGCGGCCTCATATCTCCGGCCCTGAAACCTATCGTTCTGCGCATGGTTTATCAGGTCGCCAAAGCCGTGAAAATTCCGATTATCGGCATCGGCGGTGTCACCAAGGCTGAAGATGTTGTTGAATATATGCTCGCGGGTGCAACGGCGGTTGGTATTGGTTACGCGGGTTTCCGAAACCCGTCTGCACTGATCACCATCATCGAAGATCTTGAGGCTTGGTGTGTCGAACGTGGCATTGAGCGGGTCACAGATCTGATTGGCGCGGTCAAGGACGACGATATGGAAATGGACACTCTCGTTGCTGCATCGAGAGGCGTTTAATCCGAGAGTTTGATTTGATCTAAGTCCACCGCAAGATGGACAAGGTGACACGAGGTCATGAAAAACGCCGGGGCAATGCTGCGGCGTTTTTCTGTTTCAGGAATGTTGCCTGACTCCATGAAGAATGATTTTTATCTCCAGGATGACATTCGTTCATTCAGTGGTTTGAAACTCGATTTAATCCATATCTGCTTCCGCAATATAAAAAGGTGTGTGCTGTGTCCATTGTCGATCAAGCTGTAAAAGTCAGGGCCCTGATAGAGGAAGCTCTTGCACAGCACGAGGCTGGTCGCCTGGATGCAGCCGAAGCGACTTACAAGAAAGCACTTTCTGTTTTACCTGACAATGTCGCTGCGAAACTGAATCTCGGTGTTCTAACCGCGGCCCTCGGGAAGCATGAACTGGCAATTGAATATTTTAATAGTATAATTTTGACGCAACCAAATTACGAAATGGCTTATTTTAATCGTGCAGTCTCTCTCATTGCGCTGGGAAAGACTGTTGAGGCCATCGCTAATCTGAATTACGTCTGCAAGCTTGACCCCTCTCATTACAAGGCCCACCGGGCACTTGGCTTTCTGCACCTGTCTCACTCAAGGCGCGGTGAGGCAATGGATCATTGGGCACAGACATATGAGCTGCGACGGGGCGATATTCGCACAGGCATTGGCAATCATTCTCTAAACAAATCTTCGCGAGGAAAGCTGCTGCACGATGCAGAGCAATTTCGTTTTCTGGCTTCTGTCAGCCGTGAGCGGCAAAAATTCGAGTTGCTCGCACTTGGCTACGAAACCGCTGCGAAGGAAGCGTCGAACGATATTTTTTCAGTGTCAGATGCCCTCGCAGAGTCCTTGGGGGAAGATTACAACAAGGCCATAAATATACGAAGCGCGCCGGAAATTCCGGGCGGGGCTGTCCAGGCGCGCCCCGACTATGACCAGATCATGCGCAGCTTCCATCTGGATCAGAAAGGAATCGCCTGGTTCGATGATCTCCTCACCCCCAAGGCGCTCATGGCACTGCAGCGCTATTTGCTGGAGAGTACGATCTGGCATGATTTTAGTCATATAGGCGGATTTGTCGCTTCTTATCTGGAAGATGGTCTGGCGTGCCCGCTCGTTCTTCAGATCGCGGATGAGTTGAGGCATGTATTTCCAGATATTTTGGGGCCCCATCCTCTTTGCCAGGCGTGGGCGTTCAAGGGTATCGATGGCAATGCGGCAATTGAAGCCCACGTAGACGATGCTGATGTCAGCGTCAATTTCTGGATCACCCCGAATGAAGGAAATCTTGATGCCGCTACAGGTGGATTGGAAATTTGCAGAGAACCACCCCCTGCTTCATGGGCAATAAACGATTATAACCTTGATAAGTCTCGCGCTCATTCATATCTGGAGCAGAGAGTAGATTCGAATATCATTATACCTTATTGTGAAAATAGAGCTGTCATTTTTGATTCTCATATCCCTCACAGGTCGCATCGTCCCCAATTTATAAATGATTATAAATATCATAGAATAAATATAACATTATTATTTGGTCGCCACAATAAGTAAAAAAATTGATCAATAGTCTCTTCTCCGTGATCCGAAAAATTGCGGGCGGGTCATTGCGGCCGCACAGTCCAGAGGCAGACACCTTTCACGAGGGCATTCACGATTTGACCTTGCAATGCTGCTTTTCGGAATCAAGATGGCGTCAATCGGGTGATGACGCAGGACATAAACCGGACATATCATGGGCTCACGACAGCGCTCGGTGCGGGGGTTGACACCACCATCGTGAGCGCCCAGCCTTTGCTCAAGCGCGTGGGCATGAACGCGCTGGGCCGACAGGGCCAACATGCAAGAGGCGCAGTTCATGGGGGATGTATCGGGCGGGTTGATCCGCTTTTCCGCCGTTGGGAAAACGTTCCAGACCGCCGGTCGCACGTTCGAGGCGGTCGCAGGGATCCATCTCGACATCCAGGAAGGCGAGGTTGTGACCCTGGTTGGCCCGTCTGGCTGCGGCAAGTCCACGCTGCTCAACATGACTGCGGGGCTGATGGTGCCGTCGACGGGGACCGTGCTCTATCGTGGAAAGCAGGTCGCCGGGCTCAATCGTCATGTCGGCTATATGACCCAAAGCGATCATCTGCTGCCGTGGCGCAATATCGCCAGCAACATCTCCGTGCCGCTCGAGATCAAGGGCATGGCGCGCGCCAAGGCCCGCAACCGCGTTGCGGAGCTTGTTGATCTGGTCGGGCTTGCGGGCTTTGAGTCTTCCTATCCAACGCAGATTTCGGGGGGCATGAGGAAGCGCGCAGCGCTGGCCCGGCTTCTCGCCAGCGATCCCGAAACGCTCCTCATGGACGAGCCCTTTGCCGCGCTCGACGCGCAATTGCGTCTCGCCATGCAGACCGAATTGCTGCGCGTGCGCGAGCGCTTCGGCAAGACAATTATCTTTGTGACGCATGATCCCGATGAGGCAATCTCGATCGCGGATCGTTGCGTTGTCTTCACGGGCGGTCCCGGGCGCATCGCCCAGATCATCAAAACCGGACTGCCGCGCAAGCGTGATCTTGCACGGCTGCGTTTTGATCCCCAGTTCCTGGACCTGGCGCGCGGTCTCTGGGCCCAACTGGCGCCCGTCCCGCCAGAGGAGGAGGGAGCATGAGTGAGCGCGTGCGCATCATTCTGATACGAGTCGCGCTGGCCCTCGCGCTCCTTTGGGCGTGGGAGCATTTCGCGACAGCCTATAAGCTTGCTTTTTACATCAGCCGTCCCAGCGATGTTTATGCGCGGATGATCCGCTGGATCGGTGATGGTACGCTCGCGGCCAATCTTTTCGTGACGGTCTATGTTGCGATCGTCGGGTTTGTCCTTGGGTCTCTGGCGGGCCTCACGGTCGGGCTCATACTGGGGCGTGCGACGACGGTTGCTCGCGTTCTCGATCCCTTTTTGATGGCTTTCTACAGCATGCCGAAAGTGGCACTCGCGCCGGTCTTCGTCCTGTGGTTTGGCGTCGATACGAGCATGAAGGTGATCTTCGTTGCGACGGTGGTCTTCTTCCTCGTTTTCACCAACACTTATTCGGGCGTTCGCAATGTGAGCCGGGAGCAATTGACCATTCTGCGTTTGATGGGCGCATCGGAGCGGCACCTGATGATGAAGGTCGTTCTTCCCTCGGCGCTGGTCTGGGTCTTTACCGGCTTGCGGCTCTCGGTGCCTTATTCCCTCATCGGAACGATCCTGGGCGAGATGACGGCGACCAACAGGGGGCTCGGTTATCTTCTCGCCAATACGGCTGGCACGTTCGACACGGCGGGAACCTTTACGACACTCGTCGTTATCATCTTCCTGAGCATGATGCTCAATGCTGTCGTGCGGCTTCTCGAGCGCAGCCTCATGCCATGGCGCTCGGAACAAGAAATCTCGGAAACAACGATCTGAGCCAAGTGAGAAAGCCGACGCCTGCGCGCCGGCTTTCTCGGATGTCATGCGTCACTTGGCTGGGGTTTCAGCCATCTTGCTGATCTGGGTGTTGAAGAACCCCTCAAATGTGACGTTCGCCTTCGGGTTTACTGTCGTGACAAAGTCGCGAATTCCGGCTTCTTCGATGGGGCCGACAGCCGGAGATTTCGGCACGAGCTGGCCGAGGTCCTTGTAGGCAAGTTCAAAAGCCTCATCGTCAACCGTGGTCAGGCGCTTGCGCAGAAGCGCCTTGGCTTCGGCAGGATGGGTGTTGATGTAGGCAATCGCGCGCGACAGGCCACGATAGACATTGGCGGCAGCCCTCGGGTTTTTGGCCAGCCAGTCGGCATTGCCGATCAGGCACATGTAGGGCTGCCCCTTGAGGGGGGGCCATTCACCCTTGGCACCACTGTAGATCAGGAAGGCGCCGAGGCGGTCCACGCCTTGCAATGAAGCCGGCGCGGAAATGATATAGGCGTCTGCCCGCTTGTTCTCGAGCGCCGCAATCATGGGCGGGGCTGGTCCGAGGGGCAGGAGGGTCATGTCGTTTTCTGCGTTCCAGCCTTTTTTCGCGGCAATATAGCGGATGAGCATGTCGGACGAGCCGCCTGGCGTCCACGATGCGATGCGCAGGCCTTTCAGAACGTCGAGGCGCTTGTCGATCGGCGTGTCCGCGGTCAGTTTTGCCGTGGCCGCGACTTCCTTCGAAATGACGATGTCGGTCGCGAATTCTTTTGTGACGATGGCGAAGATTGAAAGCCGGTCGCCCGCCAGCGCAGCGGTCTGCGGCAGGCCGACGAAGAAATTGAGATTGCCGGCAATGGTCGCCGAGGCGGCGGGGCCGGAGCCTGGCAACATGACGCCATCTGTGGGCGAGCCTTCCTCACGGAAGAAGCCCATGTCCTCGGCCACATAAAGGGGCGCGTAGGTCAGGCTGACGGTCGCGAGACCATATTTCAGCGGTGCTTGCGCGACTGCTGGGAGCGCGAAACACAGGGAGGCAAACGCCGCCCATAAGGATTGCCGACTGAAAATCATCACTCTCTCCCTGTCGTGTATCGGCATTGGTGCCGACCTGTCTTACATCCGGCTGGCCAAAAGCGGCGAGCCCGCGATCTCTGTTTATGTTGTGCGGTCTCTGGAGAGAGGCCGCATCCCTTTGACATGGGTGGGCCGCATCATGCGGCGCTGTTTGGATGACACAACATCCCGCTATCGGGCTTCAGCCATACCTGCCGATCTCCCTGAGATTCATGGGGTCACGTACGAAGTGCAACGCGGCCTGACGACTGACAGAAAAGCGCGTATGGTGTTTTCAAGCCGTGTTGATTTCGGACACGATTATTGGGCAGGTCATCGATTATAGCAAGTTGCGCATGGGTCAGTGATGAACGCGGTTTCTTTTCGGAATGTCCCGCCGGACAAGTGGACCCAGCTTTTCGTGTGTTCCGCGCTCCCGGCATCCGAAAGGCTCGACACAATAAGCATTGTGGCTCGTCTCTTGAGATTGTTCGTCCAAAATAACTGACCCTGTTTCAAGCCATCCCCCGGACCCATTTGCCTCCTTGTCGACGTTGATAATCTTTCTTGGGATCAACGAAAAACCTACCAAGGCGCGGCAAGCTATCTCCCTCAGGCCACGATACTTTATCGCTTCATTCTATGGGTTCAGCGTCCACCCTGTGGGGTGGCTGTCAGTCCGCCTGTTATAAAGACGATGAGTTGCGCCAGGGTTTCGTCCAGATCATGTCCGCCGTCCCTGGCCTCGCCAGACAGCACCCGCATGCGGTGCAGGTCAGCAATCGTATAAAGATATGCCCCAATCGAAAAGACCATACGCCAGTAAAGCGTTCTGGCATCTATCTCTGGCATGGCATGCTGCAGCGCAGCAACATAGCGCTGCATGGGCTCGTCATAGAGTGCGGCCCGCAGGTCCTCTGTCAGTTCCGTCGGTTCGGTGTGCAGCCGTGCCTGAAGGTTCAGGAAATGGATGCCACCTTGCCCCTGTCGCTTCAGGTCGAAAGCGGGCGTCAGATAGGCGCGGACCAAATCCTTGACCGTTGGCGGTTCGCCGTCGCGCTTTTCGAGGTTCGTGAGCAAGGCAAGCCTGTCGTGCACAAGTTGCTGGCCGCGACGAAGAAAGACCGCGCGGTAGAGCCCCTCTTTTGAACCGAAATAATGGAAGATCA
>CAIWVR010000287.1 GCA_903916165.1 uncultured Hyphomicrobiales bacterium
CGGCGTCGCCTTTCCGCTGCTGGGATGGGCCGGCTTCGATCCGGGCGCGGGCCTGCGCAGCACCGGCCTTGCGACGCTGGGGTTCCTCTATGCGGGCCTGCCCATCGTGCTGAAACTGGCCGCCATTGCGATGATGTGGAACTTTCCGCTGGATGTGGTGGCCCAGGCGACCTTGCGGGCAAAAATAGAAGCTTCCCGCTAGCGCAAAACTAACAGCTGTCATTGCGTCGCTTCCCTCGCAATGACGGGCGCTAGAGGCCGGTGCTCTTCTTCACCAAGGCAAAATAAGCACTGTAGGGCAGCATGTTCAGCGCCTTCAGCAACCACGACATGCGCCTTGGAAAGGCAATCTCGAAGCCACCGGTCTTGAATCCTTGCAAAATACGATTGCCGGCTTCTTCCACCGAAATCAGGAAGGGCATCGGGAAGTCGTTCTTGTCGGTCAGAGGCGTCTTCACGAAGCCGGGCGAGACCAGCTGGATCGTAATCCCGATCTTGTCGAGATCGAATTTCAGCGCCTCGCACATGGTGATCAGGGCAGCTTTGGATGCGGAATAGGCGATGGAACGCGGCAAGCCGCCATAGCCGGCCACTGAGCCATTAACCGCAATCTGGCCGCGGCCGCGCGGCTTCATCGCACGCACCAGCGGGCCGATCAGGTTGATCGCGCCATTGACGTTCACATCGAAGGTTTTCCGAAAGCCGTTACCGCCAATGTCATTCTCGCTGTCAGGAAAATAAGTCCCGACATTGAGGAAAGCCAGCGCGACGGGGCCGAATTTCTGCTCGACGTAGGTGACTATGGCCTCCATCGCCGCGCGATCGGTTACATCGCCCTGCATCGCGATGATCGTGTGGCCCTTGGCAGCCGCAGCGCCCGCAAGGGCCGCCAATTCGCTGGCACGCCGGGCGATGGCGATGACCCGGAACCCCTCGGCCGCAAGACGCTGCGCGACCTCTGCGCCAATGCCGGAACTCGCCCCCGTCACGAGCGCTAAACCGTCAGCAGGCGTGGCGCGATAGGAAATCAGCGGTGATCTCCGAAGAAGCGATCGAGGAGGCGCCCGAAGGGACCGGTCAGATGCAAGGGCGCGTCAGTGACGGCAAAGCAGATACAATCCTCGCCAGCGTCCGTCATCGGCTTGTGATCGAGATCGGCCTCGGCGAGGGCGATGTCGCCCCGCGCATAATGGCCGGTCACGTCGGAAAACCCGCCCTTCAGAACGAGCGTGATTTCCGAGCCCTCATGCGTATGGGAAGGCATGCGGTGCCCGGCCCGAACCCACAACAGGCTCGCGTCGCCGCGTCCATTGTCCGCGATCCGGAATTCTTTCACACCCGGCAGTTTGGCACGCCAGCGGATCGCCTCGAGATCGTGGCCGAGATAGTGACGCAGGGGAGCCGGAAGCAGCGACGAGCCGACGCTCGACAGGCGGCGCTGCGCAACCACCGGTTCGGCAGAGAAAATCGCCGCGAGACGCTCGTCCCGGCGCGACAAGGGCTCGGGCTTGCCACGTTCCAGTTCGGAGGCGGCAAGAGCTTCCAACGCCGCCACAAAATCGCGATTGTCGGGCTTCAGAAGGAGATGCGATGCGACCAGCGCGTGCAGACCCGGATCGAGGGTGCCTGCACTATAGGCGGCAAGCAGCGCGTCCACCGGCCGGGCGGCCCCGTCTGATCCATGCGATTCGTTTGTCACGTCCTCAGCCCCTGAATAGTTTGCTCGCCCCAGATCCGGAGACGCCGGGCAAAATGCCGACGCCAGAACCCCGGCGCGCAAATGCAATGAACTCGAGGTTATTACGCGGCACTGTACACGGCAGATCACTTGACCGTAAGCCAGAGACGCCCGACATGTGAACGTCTGCCGATTAAGTCTGCCACCACACATGCCTGTCCAAGAGAAATCAGCATGAACATTGCGCCCGACGTCCTCGCCGCCATCGGACATACCCCGCTGATCCGGCTGAAGCACGCCTCCGAGGCCACCGGCTGCACGATCCTTGGCAAGGCCGAGTTCATGAATCCGGGCGGATCTGTGAAGGACCGGGCGGCGCTCGCCATCGTGCGGGATGCCGTGGCCCGCGGCCAGCTCCAGCCGGGCGGCCTGATCGTCGAGGGGACCGCTGGCAACACCGGGATCGGACTGGCGCTGGTCGCCAATGCGCTGGGCTTCAGAACGGTCATCGTGATCCCCGACACCCAGTCCCAGGAAAAGAAGGACATGCTGCGGATGCAGGGGGCGGATCTGATCGAGGTCCCGGCTGTCCCCTATGCCAATCCGAACAATTACGTGAAGCTGTCAGGCCGCCTCGCCGAGCGCCTGGCCAGAGAGCACCCGCAGGGCGCCATCTGGGCGAACCAGTTCGACAATCTGGCGAACCGGCGTGGCCATTACGAAACGACCGGCCCTGAAATCTTCGCCCAGACCGGGGGCTCCATTGATGGGTTCACCTGCGCGGTCGGCACCGGCGGGACGCTGGCCGGGGTTGGCCTGGCGCTCAAGGAGCGCAAACCGTCGGTAAAGATCGCCCTGTCCGACCCGATGGGTGCCTCGCTCTATCATTTTTACGCCCATGGCGTCCTGAAGGCGGAGGGGTCGTCGATCACCGAGGGCATCGGACAGGGCCGCATCACGGCCAATCTGGCGGACGCCCCCATCGACCTCGCCTTCCAGATCAGCGACGAGGAGGCCCTGCCCATTCTGTTTGATCTGGCGGAACACGAAGGCATGCTGCTGGGTGGCTCCGCCGCCATCAATATTGCGGGTGCCATCCGGCTGGCCAGGGAGATGGGACCGGGCCACACGATCGTGACGATCCTGTGCGACGGCGGCGCGCGCTATGCGTCGAAACTGTTCAACCCGGCGTTCCTGCGCGGAAAAAACCTGCCCGTGCCGCACTGGATGGAGACGGGTTCGACGATCGCGCCGGATTTCGTGTGAGGCTCAGCCGAAGCGCATCAGTGTCAAAAAGACCAGACTGAAAAACACCACAAAGACCATGAGCTGATAGACTGGCATGTCGCGTGACATTGATTTGTCCCCCTGATCGTCGCCGCCTGCGACACCAGACCCATCGCACAGACCGTTTGAGCAAGCGTTCCTGTTTCAGCGTGTTGTATATGGATCCTTGAAAGCTATTATGAACCAGCATCACGAGACCCCCATGCCGGAACAGAAGCAACCTCTCGTCTCAACGGACTGGCTCGCCGCGCGCCTCGGGCAGCACGGCCTCGTGATTATCGATGCCTCCTGGTACCTGCCCGCGCAGAAGCGCGACCCGCACCGGGACTACCTCGGATCACACATCCCCGGCGCCGTGTTCTTCGACCTCGACGCCGTCTCGGCGCAGGACACATCCCTGCCCCATATGATGCCGACGCCGACCGCCTTTGCGGCCGCCATGCGCGGGCTCGGCGTCGCCGATGGCGCGCAGATCGTTGTCTATGACGGGCTCGGCCTGTTTTCGGCCCCACGCCTGTGGTGGATGCTGCGCGCCTTTGGTGCCCGCGATGTCGCCGTGCTCGACGGTGGCCTGCCCAAATGGAAGGCCGAGGGCCATCCGCTCGAGCATGGCGAAACACGTCGCACCCCGGCGCATTTCAATGCGCGGCTCGACCCCAGCGTCGTCGCCAGCCTGGCCGACGTGCAAAAGGCGCTGGCCAACAACAGCGCCCAGGTTCTCGACGCCCGCCCCGCCGAGCGCTTCCGGGGCGAAGTCGCCGAGCCGCGACCGGGCCTGCGGATGGGGCATATGCCGGGCGCGATGAGCGTGCCCTTCGGTGCGCTGGTCGACAATGGACGGCTGAAGCAGCCCGCCGACCTCGCGCAAGCCCTCGATGCGCTCGGCGTCGATGCCGGCAAGCCGGCAATCACCTCCTGCGGATCGGGCGTCTCCGCCGCGATCGTCACGCTGGCGCTCGTCGTCGCGGGCCGCGCACCCGGCGCGCTTTATGACGGTTCATGGGCTGAATGGGGCGTGCCAGACGGGCCGCCGGTCGCCACCGGGGCCTGAGCCACAAATCGCGCAGATGAGGGTGCCCCGGCCCAGCCTGACCGCCCATCGCGGACCTGTGCGTGGTTTCACAGGCCCCGTCCACCGGAAAGCGGGGGCATTTTAAGCATTACGTCGGCTCCGACTTCGCTCTATAGTGGAGACGACTGGCGGCCTCGTCAGCCCTCCCCGCGCGCCATGGACGTAGCGTCATGGTCCGGCAGGTGCTATGAGCCCGCCGTTTTGAGCTGTCCGACCGGCATCCGTGCCGGGAGCCGTGACAGCCGGACCTCGTGGGAGTGGCGAGCGCGCATGAAGAAGATCGAGGCGATCATCAAGCCGTTCAAGCTGGATGAAGTGAAAGAGGCACTGCAGGAGGCAGGTCTCCAGGGTATTACCGTCACCGAGGCCAAGGGTTTTGGACGCCAGAAAGGCCACACGGAACTTTACCGTGGCGCTGAATATGTCGTCGATTTCCTGCCCAAGGTGAAAATTGAAATTGTTCTCGGAGACGATCTGGTGGAACGCGCCGTCGAGGCGATCCGCAAGGCCGCCCAGACCGGCCGCATCGGCGACGGCAAGATTTTCGTGTCCAACATCGAGGGTGCCATCCGCATCCGCACGGGCGAGACCGGCACGGACGCGATCTGACGCACCCTATCCCGGACCCTCCCAAGGACTTCGGGACACCACGCACAGACAGGCCCTGACGGGCTGACGACAGAAGCAGAAGGGACTGAACACATGAAGACCGCCAAGGACGTCCTCAAGGCGATCAAGGACAACGACGTCAAATACGTCGATCTCCGCTTCACCGACCCGCGCGGCAAGTGGCAGCACGTGACTTTCGACCAGTCGATGGTCGACGAGGACATGTTCTCGGAAGGCACGATGTTCGACGGCTCGTCGATCGC
>CAIWVR010000288.1 GCA_903916165.1 uncultured Hyphomicrobiales bacterium
ACCGATTATCTGGAACTTGCTCTGGTCTTCCACACCTTGATCATCGACGACATTCCGGTGATGGACGAGGCGCGGCGCAACGAGGCCAAGCGCTTCATCAACCTGATCGATGCGCTCTACGACCGTCATGTAAACCTGATCGTCTCGGCTGCGGCGGAACCTGCGGAGCTTTATCGGGCGAAGCACGGGCACGAGGCGTTCCAGTTCGACCGGACCGCCTCGCGGTTGATCGAGATGCGCTCGACCGAATATCTCGCCTTGCCTCACGGGCCCGCGACGTCGGAAGGTTCAGGCGATTCGAGCGGTCTCGTCGAAACCTAGGGGCGACCATGCCTGCGCCTTCCGTCACCCATGAAACCGACCAGCGCATCCTCGACCTCGCGGCCGAGCATGTCCGCCGCTTTGGGGCGTCACGCCTGACGGTGGTGGCCGTGGCGAAGGAGGCCGGCATGTCGCATGGCAATGTCTATCGCTACTTCCCGTCCAAGGAGGCGCTGTTCGACGCTGTCACCGAACAATGGCTGAAGCCGGTCGAGGCGGCCTGCCGGACAATCGCCGAGGCGCCTGACCCTGCCTTCGACAAGCTCGAGCGGATCATCATTTCAGTGTACCGCTCCTACCGCGACAAGCTCGAGGGCGACCCGGAGATTTTCGACCTGTTCTGCAGATCGGTCGAGGAGGGCCGGGCGATCGCGCGCAAGCACCGCACGCGGCTGCAGTCCGAAATCCAGCGGGTGCTCGACGAGGGAACCAGTGGCGGAATGTTCGACCTTGTGGACCAGCGCCGGGCCCTGGCGCTGGTGTTTGATGCGGTCTACCGCTTCATGAGCCCGGTCGCGGTGCGACTCGACAAGGATGTCCCGCGCAGCCAGATGGACGGCCGCTGTGACCGTTGCGTGAGGTTGATCCTGCGGATCCTGGCGAGCGGAAAAATCTGAGAACCATGCTAACAAATAACAAAATCTGTCATTTGTTACACGTTTCTGACCCCCAGCCTGCAGGCTTCCGTGAAGTCTGAATAAACAATATAAACTCCTGATACCAAAAAGTAATTCAAGGTCCTTGAGAGCAATTCCAGAGCATCCCCTGCCGCGCCGGGGCAAATCTTTGCCTTCAGTCCGACTTGTCAGTGACCACCCCCTGAGTCAAAGAGGCGCCGGTTCACGAGCGGGACGCCAGCGGGCGTGCCTCACCAGCCCTATAAGGACCCAGCTATGGCGCGTAACAAGATTGCATTGATCGGAGCCGGCCAGATCGGCGGCACCCTCGCTCATCTCGCCAGCCTGAAAGAGCTCGGCGACATTGTCCTCTTCGATATTTCCGAGGGCACACCGCAGGGCAAGGCGCTTGATCTTGCTGAATCGGCTCCTGTCGACGGCTTTGACGCCAAGCTGACCGGCGCAAATGACTATGCCGCGATCGCGGGTGCTGACGTCGTCATCGTCACCGCTGGCGTGCCGCGCAAGCCCGGCATGAGCCGCGACGATCTTCTCGGCATCAATCTGAAGGTCATGGAAGCGGTCGGCGCGGGCATTGCCCAGCATGCCCCCAATGCCTTTGTCATCTGCATCACCAACCCGCTCGACGCGATGGTCTGGGCCTTGCAGAAATCCTCCGGCCTCCCGGCCCACAAGGTCGTCGGCATGGCCGGCGTTCTCGACTCGGCGCGCTTTCGCTTCTTCCTCGCTGAAGAACTCGGCGTGTCGGTCAAGGACGTCCATGCCATGACGCTGGGCGGCCATGGCGACGATATGGTCCCGCTGATCCGTCATTCGACCGTCGGCGGCGTGCCGCTGCCGGAGCTCGTCAAAATGGGCTGGCTCAGCCAGGAGAAGCTCGACGCGATCGTCAAGCGCACCCGCGGCGGCGGCGGCGAGATCGTCGCGCTGCTGAAGACCGGCTCGGCCTTCTATGCGCCGGCGTCTTCGGCCATCTCGATGGCTGAATCCTATCTCAAGGACATGAAGCGCATCCTGCCCTGCGCGGCCTATCTCACCGGACAATATGGCGTGACGGACATGTATGTCGGCGT
>CAIWVR010000289.1 GCA_903916165.1 uncultured Hyphomicrobiales bacterium
CGCACGCCTCCGCTCTATCTCTTCGCCGGCGACACGGTCGAGGTCGAGATCACCGGCGTCGGCCTGCTGTCGAACAGTGTCGTCAACGAAGCCTGAGGCCTGTCTTTCCCAGTCCTGCGATCAGAGCCCGTCCCCTTCAAAAGGGGCGGGCTTTTTTCGTTTCTGTCTGCAGGGACGATGTCAGGATGAACAGACATGTGGTGCCGATATCGGCTATAATCTGCAGAGCAGGTCTCTCATCCATGGTGTCGAGGCTGACGTCTCCGCGCTGCACGCGTCCGGTTCGTCCTTCTTCGGCGGCAAATATTTCCGCAAGGCAAAACTCACGGGCCTGAGCACGCTGCGCGCCCGTGTCGGCCTGAACTACAAGTTCTAGGACACCCCACATGGAGACGACGGACCCGGCCCCTGTGGCCGGGTTTTTTGTTGATGGGCCGGCGAGGGGAACAAAACCGCCGGGGTGGCTCCGTCAGGTGTGGTGTTATTCGTAACTCAAAAAACTAATTTCATTTCAAACAAAGATAAGAAATGCGCGCCGATGCTGCGGCCAGTTCTGCTAAAAAAATATTAAGATAAACGGACATGGGCCCTTCGTTTTGAACGAGGATCCCGGGACCCGTCTCGGAAGTTTGCCCCTGGTGGGCTTTCCGGTCCTCGACAGTGACGTCTTGCTGGTTCAAAGACCAAACTTGCGTCCTGGCATTCTTAATATGACTTTCAGCCTGATTGGAAACTTTTGATGCCTGGCGCAACTAGGGGCAAGCTGATCCGGTTTTTGTGCATTCTGAGCTTCATCGCTTTGGGCGTCTTTGTAGAAAGTCGGTTCGAGGTTTCGTGGCGGCTGAAATCGCTGCTCAATTCGAAGCCACGTGGGGCGATACAAGTCGCCCAGTCTCAGTTTCGTGAGATTGAAAGCGCCTTGCTGCCGCTGAAATTGGAGACGGTCAAAATCGGGGTCGAGAAGGATTTCGCCCCTGAATCCGGCGCACTCTGTTCCTTTGACAAATATGTTGTGATCTCTGACCGCCAAGCGCATTTTTATTCATATTCGCTTGAGGACAAGGTCGCACACAGGCCGGCATGGCCAGCCCTCGACAATCATTACGCAGAATTTCTGAAAACGCCGAAAGCCAAGTACAATTACTTTTTCCGTGTGCATGGCCTTGCCTGTCCGATCTGGAAAAACCAGCGCCGCATCATAGCCGTGCATGAAGCTTTCGACGTGGACGCGCAATTGACGCGTTACACTGTGTCGATGCTCTCCCTGAACAACAAGTTGGAGAGTACAGACACTGCATGGCGCGTGCTGTACCAGTCCGATCCTGTCAAATATCAAGCAGCGCGGAACTATGGCGGCCATACGGCGGGTGGCCGCGTCGTTTATCATGATGACAATTTGTATCTCAGCATTGGACAATATGGTCTGACGCTTGAAGAGCAGGCGGGAAATGATCCCAATCTTGGTTCAATCATCCGTCTCGATCTCAAAACGGGGGCCGCGTCGCAAATCTCCAGCGGGCACAGGAATCCTCAAGGCCTTGCGAGGCTCGCGTCGGGTGAGATCCTGTCCACCGAACATGGCCCGAGGGGTGGAGATGAACTTAACCTGATCGAGCAGGGGAGCAATTACGGTTGGCCCAGTGTCACTTATGGCACTGAATATGAAACTTATGCCTGGCCTGCCAATGCGAAGGTCGGGAGGCATGATGGCTTCAAAAAACCCTTATTCGCCTGGGTGCCATCGCTCGGGATTTCACAGCTCGTCCAGGCAACGAATTTTCATCCACGCTGGAATTCAGACCTCCTGATCGCTTCGCTCAAGGCAGGGACGCTGTCTCGTTTGAGGTATGAAGAGGGAGGGGTGCGATATGTCGAGCCGATCTGGATTGGCCCCCGCCTGCGTGACATAGTTGAAACTGAGGATCATCGGATCGCTTTCTGGACGGATGGCGGCGAGTTGCTTTTGCTGAGCATTGATGATGACGCCTTTGCGCGCAACACACGCGCCATGCATTCCGTCCTTCAGCCCGCCAATGTTACCTGCATGACTTGCCATCATGGCGGTCCGACAAACCCGACGCATGTTGCCCCATCGCTTTCGAAGCTGATGGGCCGCGCCATCGCCTCAGACAATTTCGCAAACTATTCCGCATCGTTGAAAGCCAAAGGTGGCGTCTGGTCAGAAGAAAGCCTGCGATCCTTTCTGAGGGCTCCGCAGGAATTTGCTCCCGGAACAAGCATGGCGATTCCGGAGATGACGAAAAAAGAGCTGGATCAGGTCATCACATTTCTTAAGGCGCTGGACTGATGATGGCTTTGGACGCTCCACGCAAAGTGTCATATTCAGCAGATGAACAGGGGGCAGAATGATCAAGTTTTGGGTGATGGCAGGTTTTGCATCCATGGTGCTCGCACCTGTCGCCAACGCGCAACAGGCTATGCTCCGCAATGGATCATGCCCCACCGGCTATAGTACAAGTGGCAATTATTGCGTGCCCAATGACCGGGCCAGACCGGCGCTGGATCGCAATGGCTCCTGTCCCAGCGGCTATAGCACGAGCGGCAATTATTGCGTGATGAACGAGGGCGGCAAGCCGGCTATCCACCGCGTGGGGTCGTGCCCAAGCGGCTACAGCACAAGTGGTGCCTATTGCCTGCGCAACTGAAACTGGCCTGCCCCTGAAAAGGGGTCCTCACGGAGGCATGGCGGCTGGACCCGACCCGGAAGGCCCTGACGCGGGCAAGAATGTCACCGGACGAAAGCGCCACATCCGTGTCGATCTGCGCGGGCGTCTGCTGAGCGGCATCGTCTTGCCCGCCGACAGAAAGCAGCGGTCGCGCGCCATAAAACCCGACAGGTGACGACAGGTCTGCGCCTTCAGCAAAAATCATTGATCAAGCGTCAGATCATTGATAATCTGCCGGGGATTTCATAATCATGCGCCTGACCCCGGATAATTGATGACCGCACGACCGGATACAACCACGCAAGCTGAAAGCCTCAACGCGGTGCCAGGGGAGTCGGGGCCGGCCACGATGCTGACCGAACTCGTCTGGGGCCAAATGCGTGAGGATATCCTGACGGGTGCCCTTGAGCCGGGAAGCCGCCTGACGATTGAATTTCTCAAGCGCCGTTACAAGATCGGCGCGGGTCCCATACGTGAGGCCCTGTGGCGGTTGAGCGCCGAGGCCTTCGTCAAGTCCTCGAGCCATCGTGGCTTTGAAGTGATGAATGTCTTCCGCGACGAGCTCGTCGACGTCATCCGGCTGCGCATCATGCTGGAGCAGCAAGCGCTCCAGGAAGCCATCGAGATGGGAACCGATGCGTGGGAGGCCGAGATCCTTGCCTGCTTCCACAGGTTGACGAAGCACAAGCAGGTCGACGGCAAGGCCTGGGACATCTGGCACCAAAGGTTCCACGATGCGCTCGTTGCGACCTGCCGCGCGCCGGTGCTCCAGCAGTTGCGACGCCAGCTGTTCGATCTCTCCAGCCGCTACCGCAACCTGACACGGTCGATCAGTTCACGCGACGATCTTGAAGAACATCGTGCCCTGATGGACGCCTGTTTGGCGCGCGATGTGGCGCGTGCGAGATTGCTCATCGCCGATCATTTCGAACTGACCGGCAATCTGGTGCTCGCCACGTTCGATCAGCAACGCAATGCACAAAATGCATAGTGCCGGAAAAGAGCAGAACAACAGCCTGTCCGGTCTGGCGCGCGCGGCTCATCCGGGCGCGCCGATTTAAGGCTCATATCAACGGGAGATGGTGGATGCAATATGAACCTCTGTGGAACAAATCACTCCCGCGTAATGTCGGCTTCACCTTCGAGCTGAAGCAGGGGCAGCTTGTCAGGATCACCTCCCAGACGATTATCGATTTCGTGTGTTTCAACCAGCATAATTTGCGCGAGCGTTTCGACCAGGCGCGCACAAAAGCCAACCAGCGCAAGGTTTTCATCACGACGGGTGACAGTTTAATTTCAAAACTCAACAATACGATGGTGACGATCGTGGAGGATACGTTCAAGGACGGTCACCATGATCTTCAGGAAGGCATGTGCAGTCGCAAGCGGCATGAATTGGCAGCTGCGCGCGGGATGTGGGAAATCACATACGGACGGCCCCTCACGGAAATGCCCACTCACGGTTGCACAGAAAACCTGAGCAATGTGCTGGCCCCGTTCGGCGTCCCGCTCGAGGACATTCCGAGCCCCTTCAACATTTTCCAGGACATGATCATCCGTCCTGATGGCGAACTCGTGCATTCGCATGTTCGACCCGCAGCTCCGGGTGGTTTCATTCTCCTCAGGGCAGAGATGGATTTGCTTGTTGCCATCAGCGTCTGTCCGGATTCCTCGATTGGCGGGACGACAGGCGCAAGCCTTGAGGTCTTGCAGGCCGCCTGAAGGCAGGCGCGTTCATGTGTCAAAACCAACATGGACCTTGATGTCGTAAAAGAAACGCTGTTCGCCCTCTTGTCAAAGTCCGGGAGAATTCCATGAAGCGCACCCATTTTCTCAAAACAGCTTTTTTCTGTGCTGCAATTATGGGCTTTTCATCGGCCGTTTGTGCCCAATCCACCGAGAGCGCTTATTTCGAAGGTAAGACGGTTCGTCTGGCCGTTGGCTACTCACCCGGCGGTGGCTACGATATATATGCGCGAATGATCGCGCCCTATCTGAAAAAATACCTGAACGCCGCGGTCGTTGTCGAAAACAAGCCGGGGGCAGGGGGCATTACCGCGCTCAATGGAATCTACATTGCGCCGCCCGACGGATTGCAGATCATGCTCGCCAAGGGAAATGGGGCGATCCTGGCACAAATAACGCAGCAGAGCGGCGTGCGCTACGACATGCAGAAGCTCAATTTTCTCGGGGGCACAGGCTTCTCGCCTGATGTGCTTGTCGTCGGCGTCAACTCGCCTTTGAAGACGACCTCTGACATTGCCCGCCGCACGGACAGGATGCTCTGGGCGGCAACCGGCCCCATGGATGGATTGTCGGACGGTGCCGCGCTGATCTGCGAATCCCTGTCGATCAAGTGCAAGGCGATCATGGGCTACCGCACGACGAATGACGCCGCCCTTGCCCTTGCGCGCGGGGAGTCCGAGGCCATGATTACCAATGAATCTTCGGCATATAATTATATGAAAGGTGAGTCCGTCCGTCCGGTGGCCGCCATGTCGACCAAACGCTCACGTTTCTTCCCGGATACGCCGACCGTCTTCGAAACGCCGGGCCTGTCCGAGGATGGCAAGTTCTGGCTGAATCTGCGGACGAACATCGACGTCTTCGGGCGTATTCTCATCGCACCGCCCGGCCTGTCGAAAGAGCGCCTGGCGTTCATGCAGGATGCGACCCGCAAGGCCCTGACCGATCCGGACATGATCGCCGAGGGTGAAAAATCGATGCGCTATATTGAGTATCAGGACGCTGCGCACATTCGCCAGCTTGAGCAGGACATATTCAAGCAGCTGACACCGTCGATCACCGAGCGCATGAATTCCGTCATCAAGAAGATCGAGTGAGTCGGGTCGCGCCACGTGGCAGGAAACCTGGCCCGGTTTGTGTGAACAAACTGGCCAGGGGAGAGGTGAAACGGGGGTGAGTTCAGCGCGGCACCGCCCTGCCGCGCCGTTCTTGACCAGCCGATGGGGTCACAGCGCCTCGATAATCTCCACCATCTTCTTGCGCATGGCGGCGTCCGGCAACCGGCCCTGGCCGGCCTTCAGATTATCGGCCATATATTGTGGCTTGTCGGTTCCCGGGATCACGGCCGTGATGGCCGGGTGGCCGAGCAGCCATTTCAGCGCGAATTGCGCCCAGCTTGTGGCGTCAATTTCCCGGGCCATTTCGGGCAAGGGTTTGCCAGCGGTTTTCTGGAAAAACTTGCCGCGCCCGAAGGGCAGGTTGGTCAGGATGGCACAGCCAGCGTCAGCGGCCGCCGGGATCAGCCGCTCGTCGGAATTGCGGTCCACCATGGAATAGTCGATCTGGAAGAAGTCCGGCTTCTCCCGGCGCAGGCAGCCCTCCACGGCCGCATAATCCCGGTCGAATGAGGATGTGATGCCGATGTATTTGCACACGCCCTGCCGTTTCCACTCGCGCAGAAGGTCGAGGCTCTGACTGGCATCGCGCACGTTGTGGAGTTGCATCAGTTCCACTTTTTCGGTCTTCAGCCGGGCCAGCGATCCCTTCATCTCGGCAATGGTGGCGTCGCGTTCGGCGACCCGGACCTTGGTGGCCAGGAAGATGCTGTCACGCAGTCCCGTGACCGCGAAGAGGTCGCCAAGGCGGGCCTCCGCATGCCCATATGAGGGGGCCGTGTCGATGAGCTTGCCGCCTCCCGCCACGAGCGCCTTCAGCACCTCGCCGCGCTCGGCGAGCTTTGCCGGGTCGTTCTCGAAATCGAAAATGATGGCGGTGCCGATCCCGACCGAGGGCAGGCGCTCGCCGCTGGCGGAAATGGGGCGGGCCAGCAGGCCGCCCCCCTGGGCAAACACCGGCGTCGCTTGCGAGAGGGCGGCGGCCGCGGCAGCCTGGAGAGCGGCGCGACGGGTGAAAAGGGGGTTCATGGATCTTCTCCTTTGATGGTGAGAGCGGCCCGCTCTTGCGCGCGGCCGAGCGCCAGCGCCAGCACGAGCCAGCCCAGCATGATGGGAATAGCGACCATGGCGGCACCGTAGGTTCCCGCAAGGCCGCGCAGGCCCGTGAAAGCCCATGACCACGCCACATCGCCGCCCCGGAAGACAGCGGTGTCGATAATGTTCTTGGCCTTGTATTTTTCATCACGATGAACGGACGTGAACAGGATCTCGCGCGCAGGGTTCGAGAATGCGAAATTCGCCGTGCGCTGGATCGCCTGAAAGGCAACGACCACGATGAGGCCGGGCGCGATCACCAGCGCCGCAAATCCAAAGGCAAAGACCAGCGGCAGGATGGCGGCGGCGGGCCCTGCGCCGATGCGCTTCACCAGCGCCCCGGTGGCGGAAAATTGCAGGGCCAGCGTGGCGAGGTTCGCCGCCAGGTCCATGGCGGCGAATATTTGCGTGCGCACAGCCGGATCGGCCGAGGCGGCGCGCACCACGTCCTGCTGGATGAAATAGAGAAACGTCCCGGCCAGCGAGAGCAACGCCACCCAAAGGGCGATCCCTGCCAGATAGGGCGAGCGCGCCAGCAAGGCGAAGCCGTCGAATATGCCGCCGCCGATCTGTGTCTTTCGCTCTTGTGGCACCGCCGGTTGCGCGGGATCGCGCGCGCCTTCGGCGGCTCGCTCCAGCCCCATGGCGCATAAGATGGCGACCTCGAGCATCACTCCCGCCACGATGAGCAGGTTCGCGGTTCCCAGCGTTTGCGCCAGCGTGACGGTGATGGAGGAGCCCAGCAGCGTGCCCGCGGTGCCGCCTGCGGCAATGAAGCCGAAGAGCCGTTTTCCCTGCCGTGTGGCGAACAGGTCGGCCATGAAGGACCAGAACACCGAGACGGCAAACAGGTTGAAGACGCTCACCCAGACGAAGAAGACCCGCGCCGTGTCCGCTCGCCAGTCGTCGTGCTGAAGCGCCAGCCAGAACAGCGCCAGACAGGCCACGAAGATCTGGTAGACCAGGGGAATGAAGCGTCGGCGCGGCAGCTGCGCCACCGCCCAGGCATAGAGCGGCGAGACCGCCAGCATGACGAAAAATGTGGCAGTGAACAGCCATTGCAGGTTATCGCGCCCCGCAGCCACGCCCATTTCGTCGCGGAGCGGTCGCAGCACGAAATAGGCTGCAAGCAGGAAGAAGAAATATGCGAACGACCAGAGCACCGCGCCGGCCTCACGCGGGCTCACCTCCACGACATTGTTCAGGGCGCGTTCAAGCGTTTTCTGCATGGAACCTCTGGGGCTGCGCGTGACGCTGCGAGACGCGCGCAATATGATTGTTCCGACACGTCCCCGATCGACGCCTGAACAAGTGTAAATCTTGCCTAACTTACGGATGTTGACAAGGTGGCCTTGCCAAATCGCAAGGCGGACATGCTTCCGGATGGACCCATGCGGCTCCAGGAATTGATGGGCCTGACGGTTTTCACCGACTGCGCCAGTATCGCAAGGACCGAGGATTTTGGTCCCGGGTCGGTCGTTGAGATGTCGTCCGGGAACGGAGCAAAGTCCCGATGGGATGGCTGTTCTGACACAACAGCCTTTATCAACTCAGTCTCGGGTTCACGGCCATCAGGAATCGTGATGGCTGGATTGCCCCGGCGGCGCTTGAAAATGAAGGGGTGACCAGCGCTGAGCGCTGTCTCACAACCGGATTGCAGAACAGGGCCATCAAAGCTGGTTCAGAGGTACGCTTTGCGCCCGCTGTTCACCCATAGGGCTGAGGCCAGCATCGCCAATGATGAAATTCTCATCACCGCTTCTGTCCATTCACGGCGCGACCCGCAGCCTCAAGCAGCGTAAGACGAAAAGAAGTCTTGAAGCCCGTAGACCTCGACGGCGGACGATAAGGCGTCCGGCAATGGTTCGACGGTCACGCGCATATTCTTCTGGCGCGCCTGGCGAATGAGCGACGTCATCAGGGCCAGAGCGCTCGAATCCGCCTGAGTGACCCCACTCATATCGAGCGCAAGGGCGCAGCCGTCCGCCAGAGGCTTCAGGTCACGATATAGGGTTCCGACGCTCTCCATCGTCAGCACCCCACTCAACGCAATGCGATGCGCGCCCAGCTTGACCTCATGGCAAAGCGCGCCCGACGCACGTGTCATTTGCCGTTCTTTTGCTTCAGGACGGCAATCAGGCCGGGGACGCCCGACGAACTGACAATGCCGTTGAATTCGTCACGATAAGCCGTGACCAGGCTGACGCCCTCGACGCTGACGTCATAGACGCGCCAGCTCCCCGAAGCGCTCGACAGACTGTAATCAATGGCCACGGGCTTGGCGCGGCCGATCATCTGGGTGCGGACGGTCACGTCCGCCGCGCCATTATTGCGGGAGTCCCGCACCTGAACATCAAGATCTTTCAGATTGGCCAGCGCATTGGAATAGGTGCGAACCAGCATTTTGCTGAACTCGGCCACAACCTGATACTGCTCGCCGCCCGACGCCTTGGGCCAATTGCGGCCCATGGCGACCTGGGTGATCCGGTTGAAGTCAAAACGGGGCATGAGCCATTGTTCGCCCAGAGCCGTGAGCTGCGTCTGGGAATTTGCGATTTCCGGATTCTTGCGAACCTGCGCCGTCACATCGGCCGCCATGCGGCGCACAAGCTCTTCCGCGCTTGCGTTTTGCGCCTGGGCGGGAGTCAGGCAGGCGAACAGCAAGCAAACAGAAACAACGAAGCGCAACATCAGCTTAACCTTGATTGGTCGATCATCGGGCGCCCGCAGCGTCTCGGCCGGCCTGCACGATGGCGGCGCGGCGCTGGAAATAAAGGTTGCGGCTGAAGGCATATTTATCGAGGCTCGATGAGTCGATCAGATTGGCATTATCGACGTTGTCAGCCTTGATCTGGACGAATTCAAGACCAGTGAGGCCGTAGGACCATGCGTCGATCATATAGGTCCTGGGGTCGGAGGCGATGCGCATCGCGCGGCCAACCGTGTCACGGGCTGTCGAAGGCCCAAGCAGCGGCAATACGATATAAAAGCCCGGCCCCGCGCCCCAGACGCCGAGCGTCTGACCGAAATCACCCTCGCCCTTCTGCAGGTTCTGGGTGGAGGCGATATCGATGAGGCCGCCCAGACCCACGGTGGAATTGATCAAAACGCGGGAGAAATCAGTCATGGCGTCCTTGCCACGGCCTTGCAACAAATGGTTCGCGCCAATGAAGACGTCATCCAGGTTGCTGAAAACATTGGCTACACCGATCCGGAACGGCTGGGGAATCACCGTGTTCCAGACAGCCGAGATTGGTTTGAAGGCGATCGTGTCGAGGACTTCGTTCAATCCGAAGATGCCGCGATTGAGCGGCTCGATTGGGTCATTGTGACCGGGTTCCTGGGCAAAGGCCGCCGAAGAAAGGCTCAGGCCGACAACGAGGGCCGTCGCAACCAATGCCGAGCGCACGAACTGAGTCATTTCCGGTCTCCAGAGCTTTCCGCTGCCTTGTTGTACAAAAATTGCCCAATCAGCTTCTCAAGCACCATAGCTGACTGGGTTTTAACAATTCGCTCACCATCGTCTAGAAGGCGCGAATCGCCGCCTGTGTCCAAACTTAAGTATTGTTCGCCAAGAAGGCCAGAGGTCAAAATCGCGGCTATTGTGTCATTTGAGAATCGGTATTCCGGGCGAATCCGCAATTGCGCCACCGCCTCATAGGTCGCATTGTCCAGATAGACCGCCTCTACGCGCCCCACCACGACGCCCGCGCTCTTGACGGGCGCGCGAACCTTGAGCCCCCCGATATTGTCGAACCTGGCCTCCAGCCGGTAGCCAGCCCCATTGTCGAAGCTGACGAGATTTCCCACTTTCAGGGCCATGAAGACCGTGGCCGCGACGCCGAGCGCCACGAAGAGGCCTACGGCGATATTGGTGTTGGAGCGATTCATCAGTTCAGGCCCCTAAACATCAGGACAGTCAGGATAAAGTCGAGCGTCAGCACGCTCAGGGAGGAGATCACCACCGTCCGGGTGGTGGCCCCGGACACCCCTTCGGCGGTCGGGGCGGCATGGTAGCCTTCAAAGACGGAAATCAGGCCCACCGCAACGCCAAAAACCATGGCCTTGAAGAGACCATTGAGCACATCCTGGCGAAAATCCACGCTCGCCTGCATCTGCGACCAGAAAGCGCCTGAATCAATGCCGATCAGCTCGACGCCGATCAGATAGGCACCGATGACGCCCGCGCTGGAGAAAATCACCGCGAGAATTGGGAGCGACACGACCGCCGCCAGGAAGCGGGGGACGACGACCCGGGCGATGGGATCCACCGCCATCATGTCCATGGCCGCCAATTGCTCTGTGGCGCGCATCAGGCCAATTTCCGCCGTCACCGCCGACCCGGCGCGGCCCGCAAAGAGCAGCGCCGCAACCACCGGGCCAAGCTCGCGCACCAGCGAGAGGGCCACGAGGGAGCCAAGGGAATCGGCCGAGCCAAACCGCTGCAAGACCTCGTAACCCTGCACCGCCAGCACCATCCCCACGAAAAGGCCGGATACGATGATGATCGCAAGGGAGCGCACGCCGGAGAAATAGAGCTGGGGTGCCAGCAGGCCGAGGCGTTTGAGCGTGCCACGAACCCGGGCGAGGACAGACCAGAAGAAAAGCGCCGCAAGCCCAAGCCGGGCCAGCACGCGCAGGGTGAAGGCACCAAGGCCCTCGAGGAGATCAAGCAGAAGCGTCATGTTCACCAAGCAATTGCTGAGCGTAGACCGACGCGGGATAATGGAAAGGCACCGGGCCATCAGGCAGGCCATCGGCGAACTGACGGATGAAGAGGTCATCGCTTTCGCGCATGTCCTGCGGGCTCATGTCCCGCACGATCCGCCCCTCGGACAGAAGCACGATGCGGTCAGCGATCCGCATGGTTTCATTGACGTCATGGGTGACGATCAGCGAGGTCATCCCGAAGGCTCCGTTCAGGCGACGGATCAGGCGACCAATAATGCCCGCCGAAATCGGGTCGAGACCCGTGAAGGGCTCATCATACATCATCAGCATGGGATCGAGGGCGACGGCGCGGGCCAGGGCCACCCGGCGCGCCATGCCGCCAGACAATTGGGAGGGCGTCGAATCCGCCGCGCCACGCAGTCCAACCGCTTCAAGCTTCATCAGAACAAGGTCCCGGATCAAGGCTTCGGGCAGATCCGTCTGCTCCCGATAGGGAAAGGCCACATTGTCGAAAACGGTCAGGTCAGTGAACAAGGCACCAAACTGGAACAGCATGCCCATCCTGCGGCGCAAGGCGTAGAGTTTGGTGCCATTCAGGTCTCCGACCTCCTGGCCATCCACCCGCACGCTGCCGGACCAGGCGATATTCCGACCGCCCAGCAGGCCCAGCAGGGAGGTCTTGCCATTCCCGGACCCGCCCATCACGGCGAGGATCTGCCCGTGCGGCACCTTCAGATTGAGGCCATCAATGATCGCCCGCTCGCCATAACCGAAGCGCACGTCCTTCAATTCGATGAGCGGCGCATCCATCGGTTCAGACACGTTGCGGAATCCTGCGGTTGGCACGTGCAGCCCTCTTGGTCGATCACAGACAATGACCTTCGCGACCAAACGCCATCGGGACGCCAGAGGACGGACCTCGCCCGCTTACACCAAGGCAAGCCACTGACGCAATTGAAAATGACGCCCCCACCGGAGCCGAAGGCGATCTTCTGGAATGTGAGGAAAACAGGCCCGGAAGAACCGAAACCTTGGAATTGACATTTTCAACTCTATTTCAATTCCTGAGATGAACGCCTCCGACGGATCGCCCGGCCCAGCGACACCGGGTTCCAGCCCAGAACCTCGGGGAGAGACGGTCAAAAAATGGGCTCCCGACATAAATCCATGGAATTTTTGACAAAGCTGGCGCACCCTCCAGGCTGTCTCGACCCTAGGGTTTCCCTTTCATCATCAAATCAGGTTCAAGGCTTCTTTTGGGGAGGCTGCCTTGGGTGTGATGGATCGTCTTGTTTTGAACGACGCGGCATGGGAGCGAATTGCGCCTTTGATCATCGGGCGCCCCGATCAGAAGGGCCCGATGGCACGCGACAGCAGGATGTTTGTCGAAGGTGTGCTGGGGATTGTGCGCACGGGCTTGCCATGGCGCGAGCTTTCCGAAAAGCGTTTGGCGATGGGAACAGCGTGTTCCGCCGCTTCCGCCCGGTGGAGCCTCAAGGGCGTCTGGCATCGGTTGTTCGAGCCTATGTCAGATGATCCCGACTTCGAATATCTGATTGTCGATTCTATCCTTGTTCGCGCCCATCAGCACGCTGCCGGGGCTCAAAAAGGGGGGGCTGAAGATCAAGCCCTTGGCCAGTCGCGCGGCGGCCTGAGCACCAAGATACAAATGGCCGCTCTGGGCCTGGAATGCCCTGTCCGCTTCACGCTGACCCAAGCCAGAAGGGCGATGCGCCGCAAGCTGCTACTTTGATAGAAGGTTTGCCAGCCGAAATGGTGATGGCCGCTACCGCCTACGACGCCAATGCCTTGCGCAAGATCATCGCTGCCAAAGGTGCCAGCGCCGTCATTTCCAACAATCCGTCCCGCGCCCTGAAATATCCTTTGGACAAGAATCTGTACGGCCACCGCCATCTCGTGGAATGCTGCTTCTCAAAACTCAAGCAGTTCAGGCGCGTTGCAACACGTTTCGCGAAAACGGCGCAAAACTATCGCGCCATCGTCACCCTCGCCGCGATCATTCTATGTTTGCGGTAGATGTCCACAGAACCCAGACGCACCGACAGTCCGCGCAGGAAGAGTTCTTGATAGGAACGATGATGGTGGAGCATTTAGTGGAGCAAGCCTCGCCATCAAATTGAAAACCTATTGACTTTCAATATCTTAGGCAGGAACTCTGGCGGAGACGGTGGGATTCGAACCCACGATAGGGTTTCCCCTATGACGATTTAGCAAACCGTTGCCTTAAGCCTCTCGGCCACATCTCCGCGCGCCGGGCTTTTGGACCGGGCGGATTTTCATATGCCCGAGCGGGGGCGCGTTGGCAAGCCTTGTTGACGGTCGCGGCATCGTTCAGTCCGGCACCGAGGCGATGAAGTTGCAGATGCGCGTGATGGAGGGTGCGTCGAGGAGCAGGGGGGCGTGGCCCTGTCCGGGGACGACGAGCGCTTGTGCGCCTGTGTGGCGTCTCAGCATATCGGCCAGCGTGGTTTCTGACAGCAGGTCGGAGTTTTCGCCGCGAATCACCAGCAGCGGCAGGGGAGAAAGCGCCTCGAATTGCGGCCAGAGGTCGGGCAGGGGCGCCTCGAGGTCGATGTCCCACAGAACCTTCGTCAGCATCGGGTCGTAGCGTGTGACAAGCTGTCCGTTCTGCTCCTGCAAGGTCAGGCGCGCATAGGCCATCCAGTCTGCGTCGCTGAGCGCGGTGAAATGGGCACCGCTCACCTGTTTGAACATGCTGACCGCATCGGTCCAGGACTTCGGGCGTGGCAATTTGCCGACATAGCCGCGAATGCGGGCGAGACCGCGCGCCTCGAGCACCGGGCCGATATCGTTCATCACCACGGCACGCAGCAAAGTCGGGCGCAGCACCGCCAGCAGCATGCAATGGAGGCCACCACGCGACGTGCCGATGAAGATGGCCTTATGGATTTCCACGGCTGTGAGCAGCGACTGGATGTCGGCGCTTTCGACGCCCAGATCGTAATGCGTCCAGTTCGGGTCGCGGTCCGAAAGACCGCGCCCGCGATAATCAATGGCGACGACGCGGCGCGGGGCTCCCGCCTGTCCGTCGGCAAGGGCGCGGGCGAGCATATTGAAATCCTCCGCCGTGCGGGCGAGGCCCGGCAGGCAGACAACCGGCAGGGCCGCGCTGTCGCGCGGGCCATAGTCGCGCAGGTGGAGTTTCAGCCCGTCGGGGCTGGTGTAGAAACGGGATCGCACATCATTCATGCGGTGCAGATTAGCCCGGCGGTCGCCGCCGTCAAAGCCTGGCTTCAGCACCGCGCAGGTCGGTGCGGATGGCGAAGGGCCGGTCGTCGCCGAAGCGGAGGCGGTAGATTTCCAGATTCTCCGTCACGCGCTGCACGTAATTGCGGGTTTCGGTGAAAGGAATGCGCTCGACCCAGTCAACCGGATCGACGGCAGGGTCGCGCGGATCGCCATAGGCCTCGATCCATTCCCTCACGCGGCGCGGTCCGGCATTATAGGCCGCAAACGTCATGATGTAGGAGCCACGGAA
>CAIWVR010000290.1 GCA_903916165.1 uncultured Hyphomicrobiales bacterium
CGCATCGACACCAGTGGTTCTGCGCGCGACGTCTTCATGCGCCATCAATCGTCTTTCTCGGCCCGGTTCTTCGGGCTGAACGTGCTTGAACGCGGTGCAGTGCCGGCACTTCTGGCCTCGCGCGACGCGCCATTCATTGCCTTCCAGCGCGAGCATGCGCGGCTGTCGGTGCCGGGAGCGAAAGCGGGGACGGCGATAATCCTGCCGGGCACGGTCCGCACACGGTCGTTTCAGGGTCTGGTCGATGAATATGCCATCGATCTCGGCGGGGGTGTGTCCATTCGTGCCCTCGATGGATCGGCCGGCTTTGCGCCGGGCGAAAAGGTTGATGTGGTGATCGACGAAGACAATGTCTTCTGGCTTGATCGTTGATCGTGAAAGGGAGGCGATGATGAGCATGGCTGGCCGGGCGCGCCTTGGGGTCGCGCTATTTTTCTTGTGTCTTTCAACACCCGTCCTCGCACAGGATGTGCCAGCCCTTAAAGGGCTGGACGGCGACATGCGTGCTAATGTGCTCCAGATGATCGAGGGCGCGAAGAAGGAAGGTTCGCTGAACTATTCCGACACCATTATCCAGCCAACGACGAACGATGTGCTCGTTGCCGCCTTCAAGACATATTATGGTCTGGCGTCGAATTTTCCGGTGAATTATACTTTGTTGACCAGCGGTGCGATGATCACGCGCATCGAGCAGGAACTGGCCGCCAATCGCATCACTTTTGATGTTGCGGCTATTGGATCCCCGACATGGACTTTCGAGCGTTACAGGGCCGGTGCCTTCATGCGCTACCGCTCGCATGAATATGACGCCTATCAGGATGTCATCAAGGCAGGGCTGGGTGTCGACGGCTCTTTCGTGCTCAATGGTGGCTATGCCCAAATTCCGATCTGGAACGCCGATATTCTGAAATTCGACGGCAAGTCCTATCGCGATGCGCTGAATGCAGGGGTGCCGGGCCGGTTTTCCATTGGCGATGTCGTGCAATCTGAATCGCATCTCACCACCTATGCAGGTCTTCGCCAGGTTCTCGATGTCGAATTCTTCAAGGAGATGGCGAAAAAGAAGCCAACCTTCGTCGGACGCTCGGAACAATCTGCCCAACGCATCCTTACCGGACAGGATGTCATCGCCTTTGGTGGCAATCCATCGCGTGTGCATCAGTCCAACCAGAAGGGCGCGAAGCTGCGCATCCTCTATCCGTCGGAAGGCTTCACCTTCCTGCCGCAACTGACCTTCGTGCTTGCCAAGGCACCGCACCCCAATGCCGCCAAGCTGTGGATCGATTTCGTCCTGTCGGAAAAAGGCCAGCAAATTCTGGCCGAAAAGGAGGCTTTGATTTCCGGACGCAAGGGCTTCAAGTCGCCCATTCCCGAAATCGCCCCCGATTTTGCCTCGCTCAAGATCATCCCGGTCGACTGGGAAAAGATGACGGCGGATCGTCTGATGAAATATCGTGAAGAATGGATCGGCATTTTCAACCCGTGAGGAACATCTGGTGAGTAACACCGAAAAGGGCCTCGCCCTCGTGACCGGCGCCTCCTATGGCGTCGGTGCCGCCGTAGCGAAGGCGCTGGCCCGCGATGGCTGGACGGTCGCGATCACGGCAACACGGGTCGAGAATTGTGCGGCAACGGCGGAGTCCATCCGTGCGGCGGGCGGTGCCTGCCTTGTGCGCGCGCTCGATCTGCGCGCACAGGACAGCATAGCGGCGCTCGTCGATGGCCTGTGGTGCGAGGCGCCCGTACGAGCGCTGGTCAACAATGCCGCCGTGAATCTCCGTCGCGATGCGGTGGACGTCAGCCGCGACGAGTGGGACAGCGTCATGCTTGCCAATCTCACCGGCACCTTCTTCCTGACGCAGGCGGTCGGCAAAAGACTGATCGAGGCGGGTCTCGATGGGTCCATCGTCACCGTGAGTTCGAGTCACGCCCTGGTTGGCGCGCCGCAGCGCTCGACCTATGGGATCAGCAAGGCGGGTCTCGTCCAGATGACGCGTATGCTGGCGGTGGAATGGGGATCGTATAACATTCGCCTTAACGCACTGGCCCCGGGACGCCTTGAAACCGATTCTCCGTCACGTGCTGCCAGCGGGTCCGACGCGGCCTATATGGGAAAGATGCTGTCGCAAATCCCGCTCGGCCGTTTTGCCACGGGTGAAGATGTTGCGGCGATGGCGGCGTTTCTCGTTGGCCCTGGTGGCAGCGCGATCACCGGGCAGGTGATCGCCATTGATGGTGGACTGACGGCCGCCTGAGGCGGCGCGCTCGCATTGCTTTGATACGATGAAAGGCCAAGCCACAGATGGCGAATGAACAGGTTCCGAATACACCCGTTGCTGACATCGCTGGCTGGGGCAGCGATGTCGTGGCGGATGTGCTGCGCGCGCTTGGCTTTCCCTATGCCGTCATTGTGCCGGGCGCGAGCTTTCGTGGCCTCCACGACAGTATCGTGAACCGTCTCGGCAACCAGAATCCGCAACTCGTCACCTGCCTGCACGAAAACCATGCGGTCTCCATCGCTGACGGCTATTCGCGTGTGACGGAGACGCCGCTGCTGGTGATCCTGCATTCCAACGTCGGCCTGATGAATGGTTCGATGGCCATCTACAATGCCTGGTGCGACCGCCGCCCGATGATGATTCTGGGGGCGACCGGACCGGTGGATGCGCATCATCGTCGCCCGTGGATCGACTGGGTGCACACGTCCAGGGATCAGGCTGCGCTGGTCCGCCATTTCGTGAAATGGGACGATCAGCCAGCCTCTGCCGAGGCTGCTGTGGAATCGCTTCTGCGCGCCAGCCAGATCACCCGCACGGCGCCGCATGGTCCGGTCTATGTCTGCCTCGATGCCCATATGCAGGAAGGCAAGCTCGATCGCGCGATCCCCGCGCCGCCGATCGCGCGCTTTGCGCCGCCGCGCCGCATGGGTGTTGACATGCGTGCCTTGCGCGAGGTCGACAGCGCGCTGCGCGCTGCGAAAAACCCGCTCATTCTCGCCGGGCGCGTGTCGCGCGACATGAAAGACTGGCAGAAGCGCATCGCCTTCGCCGAGCATTATGGCGCAAATGTACTCTCCTCCACGAACAATGCGCCCGCGTTTCC
>CAIWVR010000291.1 GCA_903916165.1 uncultured Hyphomicrobiales bacterium
AGGGCGCGGCAGGAGGGCGCGGAAGGGGTGGACAAGTCGGACGCCGCGCATGCGTGGACGGAGCGCCTTTGGTAGGGTCCGCGCCATGTCCTCATCGCCTGAAGCCAGTTCCCTGACCATCGACCGCGACGCCACCCGCGTCACGCCGATGATGGCGCAATATATCGAGATCAAGACCGCCAATCCCGATTGCCTGCTGTTCTACCGGATGGGCGATTTCTACGAACTCTTCTTCGAGGATGCCGAAATCGCCAGCCGGGCGCTGGGCATCGTGCTCACCAAGCGCGGCAAGCATCTGGGCGAGGACATTGCCATGTGTGGCGTGCCCATCGACCGCTCCGACGATTACCTGCAGCGCCTGATCGGGCTCGGCCACCGCGTCGCCGTCTGCGAGCAGATGGAAGATCCCGCTGAAGCGCGCAAACGCGGCGCGAAATCGGTGGTGAAACGCGATGTCGTGCGCCTTGTCACGCCCGGCACGATCACCGAGGAGCGGCTGCTGGAGCCCGGCCGCGCGAGCCTGCTCTTGGCGCTGGCGCGCGTGCGCCAGTCCGACGACAGCGCCATCTACGGCCTGGCCGTGGTCGATATTTCCACGGGTGCCTTTATGGTGAGCGAGGCACCGGAGGCGGCGCTGGCCATGGAGATCGCCCGTTTCGAGCCGCGCGAGATCGTCGTGCCGCAAGCATTGGCCGACAGTCTCGAGATCATGCGGCTGGCGGAGGAGGCGGGCCTGCCGCTCGGCCCCGTGCCGCGCGAGACGGGCGAGCAGGCGAGCGCCGAGCGCCGCCTGTGCGCCTATTACGGGGTCGCCACGCTGGACGGTTTTGGCACCTTCACGCGTGCGGAAATCGCCGCCGCCGCGGTGGCCATCGCCTATATCGAGCGCACGCAGATCGGCGTGCGCCCGCCGCTCGTGCGCCCCGAGCGGCTGCAACGTGGTGCCACGCTGGAGATCGACGCCGCGACCCGCGCCAATCTCGAACTGACCCGCACGCTGGCGGGGGCGCGCGACGGCTCCCTGCTGGCCGGCATCGACGCCAGTGTGACGGCGGCGGGCGGCCGCCTTCTGGCGCAGCGTCTCGCGGGACCGCTGACCGATGTCGCCGCCATTGTGGAGCGGCAGGACGCGGTCGCCTTTTTCATCGCGCAGGCACCCCTGCGGATGCGTCTGCGCCAGATCCTGCGCGCCGCGCCCGACACTGCGCGGGCGCTGTCGCGCCTCGCGCTCCAGCGCGGCGGCCCGCGCGACCTTGCCTGCCTGCGCGACGGCCTCGCTGCGGCGCGCGATGTGGCGGCCCTGCTGGCGGCTGCAGACGGGCTGCCGTCCGAGATTTCGGGTGCCGTGGCGGCGCTGGGCGGCCTGCCCGGCGACCTCGAGGCGCGCTTTGCGGCCGCGCTGGCCGACGAGCTGCCCTTGCAGAAGCGTGACGGCGGGTTCGTGCGCGCGGGCTTTGCGCCAGCCCTCGACGAGCTGCGCGCCCTGCGCGACGAGAGCCGCCGCGTCATTGCGGCCATGCAATCGGACTATTGCGACACGGCGGAATCCAAACAGCTTCGCGTCAAGCACAATAATTTTCTGGGCTATTACATCGAGACGCCGCAGGCGGTGGGCGAAAAGCTGCTCAAGGCACCCTTCAACGAGACCTTCATCCACCGCCAGACCATGGCTGGTGCCATGCGCTTCTCGACGACCGGGCTGAACGAGATCGAGGCGAAAATCTCGTCGGCCGCCGACCGCGCCGTGGCGCTGGAACTCGCTGTATTCGAAGACCTCTGCGCCGCTGCGCTCGATGCGACCGCGCCACTTAAAGCGGCTTCCGATGCGCTGGCCTCAGTGGATGTGGCGGCGGCGCTGGCCGAGGTCGCCGCCTTGCGCGACTGGGTGCGCCCGAGCGTCGATGGCTCGCTTGCCTTCCGCATCGTGGCCGGACGCCATCCCGTCGTGGAAGCGGCCCTGCGCATGCGCGGGCAGGGCTTTGTCGCCAATGACAGCGATCTGGCCGATGCGCCCGGCAAGACGGGTCGCATCGCGATCATCACCGGCCCGAACATGGCTGGTAAATCGACCTATCTGCGCCAGAATGCGCTGATCGTCGTGCTGGCGCAGATGGGCGCTTTCGTGCCCGCGCGCGAGGCGCATGTCGGCATCGTCGATCGCCTCTTCTCGCGTGTCGGCGCCGCTGACGATCTGGCGCGCGGGCGCTCCACCTTCATGGTCGAAATGGTTGAAACAGCGGCGATCCTCAACCAGGCGACCGCGCGCTCGCTCGTCATTCTGGACGAGATCGGGCGCGGCACGGCGACCTTCGATGGCCTGTCGATCGCCTGGGCGACGGTCGAGCACCTGCATGACGTCAATAAATCGCGCGCTTTGTTCGCCACTCATTTTCACGAACTGACCCAATTGTCGCGCAAACTGCGCCGCCTCACCAATCTCACCGTCCGGGTGACCGAGTGGAACGGCGATGTGATCTTCCTGCATGAGGTGGTGCAGGGGGCGGCCGACCGGTCCTATGGCATCCAGGTCGCCAAGCTCGCGGGCCTGCCCGGACCCGTGGTGGCGCGCGCCAAGGCGCTGCTGGCCGAGCTGGAAGCGGGGGAGCGCGCGGCCCCGGTGCAAAAGATGATCGACGACCTGCCCTTGTTCGCACCCCTGCTCAACCCGCCAGCCCCTGCGCCCGCCGCACCTGCGCCGGACCTGCTGCGCGAGGCCTTGGCTGCGACCAACCCTGACGACATGACGCCGCGCGAGGCGCTGGAGCGGCTCTATGAGATCAAGCGGCTGGCGCGCCCCGCCGATTGAGAGGGGGCGGCGTCCACCAGAACCGGACTTTGGCTCGATTTGAGCGCGGCGTGTGTCGAACCTTTGGCCGTGCCATTCATTTTGCAAAGAACCTGCCTGAATTTCGACTATAAAAGCGTTACCTTGAGGATTGCCGGGTCAGGACCCGTCCACAGATAGAGGCCTTTATGTTCCCCAAGCCTTCACAATCGCTGCTTCCCAACACTTACGGCTTCGAGACCGTGCCGCTGGTCAAGCCAACCGGTTTTCGCGAATATGACGCGCGGTGGTTGTTCGGCAAAGAGATCAACCTCATGGGCGTGCAGGCGCTGGGGCTTGGCCTCGCCACCCTGATCCACGAAATGGGCGTGAAACCCGAACTCGTCACCGGTCATGACTATCGGGCGTATTCGTCGTCGATCAAGCATGCGCTGATCACCGGCCTCGTCGCCGGCGGCGTCAAGGTCCACGACATCGGCCTCGCCTTGTCGCCGATGGCCTATTTCGCGCAATTCGAGCTCGATGTGCCCTGCGTCGCCATGGTCACCGCCTCGCATAATGACAATGGCTGGACCGGTGTGAAAATGGGCGTGCAGCGCCCCGTCACCTTCGGTCCCGACGAGATGGGCCGCCTGTCCGACATCGTCCTCAACGCCCGGGGCGTGCCGCGTTCGGGCGGTGGCTATGTCTATGTCGACCATTTCCCGGCCCGCTATTTTGCCGATCTTACCAACCGTGCGCCGATCAAGCGCAAGCTGAAGGTCGTCGCCGCCTGCGGCAATGGCACGGCGGGCGCCTTCGCGCCGCAGATCCTCGAAAAGCTCGGCTGCGAGGTCGTGCCGCTCGATGTCGAGCTCGATTACAATTTCCCGCGCTACAATCCCAATCCCGAAGACATGGAAATGCTGCACGCCATCGCCCACAAGGTGAAGGAAGTGGGCGCGGATGTGGGGCTGGGCTTTGACGGTGACGGCGACCGGTGCGGTGTGGTCGACAATAATGGCGACGAGATCTTCGCCGACAAGATCGGCGTCATGCTGGCGCGCGATCTCTCGGTGCTGCATCCGGGCGCGACCTTCGTGGTGGATGTGAAGTCCACCGGCCTGTTTGCCACCGATCCCGTGCTGATTTCGCGGGGCGTCAAGGCTGACTACTGGAAGACGGGTCATTCCTACATCAAGCGCCGCGTGACGGATCTGAAGGCGCTCGCGGGCTTCGAGAAGTCCGGCCATTTCTTCTTCAATGCGCCGGTGGGCCGTGGCTATGACGATGGCGTCGTCACCGCGATCCAGGTGATCGACATGCTGGACCGCAACCCGGACAAGACCATGGCGCAGCTTTATGCCGACCTGCCCAAGACCTGGGGATCGCCGACCATGTCGCCGCATTGCGACGACGAGATCAAATATCAGGTCGTCGAGCGCGTCGTGAAGCGCTTCCAGGACATGCAGGCGAAAGGCGAGCCGGTATCTGGCCAGAAGATCCGCGATCTCGTCACGG
>CAIWVR010000292.1 GCA_903916165.1 uncultured Hyphomicrobiales bacterium
CCGGCGTGCCCGAACACGAGCGCGAGCAGATTCTCGATGTGGTTGCTGCCCTGCCGGGCGAGGTCGCGCTGATCCTGATCGAACACGACATGCATCTCGTCTTCCGCTTTGCGAAATCCATTTCGGTGCTGGTCAACGGCGGCCTGTTCATGGAAGGCACGCCCGAGGACATCGCCAATGATCCGCGCGTGCGAAAAGTCTATCTCGGCGAGGAGGACGTCCATGTTTGAGAAAAACATGTCTGATCTCCTCACGCTGGACAAGATCGCCGCCGGCTATGGCGAGGCGCAGGTTCTGTCGGGCATTTCGCTCTCCCTGCGCGAGGGCGAGGCTTTGGCCTTGCTTGGCCGCAACGGCACCGGCAAGACGACGCTCATCAACACCATCATGGGCCTGACGCGCCGCCGCGGCGGGACGCTCACGCTCGCCGGGCGCGACATCACGAAACTCCGGCCCGACCAGCGCGCGCTGGCCGGCATCGGCTGGGTGCCGCAGGAGCGCAACATCTTCCGCTCGCTCACGGTGGAGGAAAATATCACCGCCGTGATGACGCCCGGGCCGTGGGACGTCGAGCGCATTTTCGGCCTGTTCCCGCGCCTGGCCGAGCGCCGCCGCAATCTGGGCACGCAGCTCTCGGGCGGCGAACAGCAGATGCTGGCGGTGGGCCGGGCGCTGGCGCTCAACCCGCGCATCCTGCTGCTCGACGAACCGCTGGAGGGGCTGGCCCCCATCATCGTCGAAGAGCTGCTCGGTGCCTTGCGGCGCATCATCGTGGAAGAGCGCATGGCGGCGATCATCGTCGAGCAGAGCGCCCGGAAAATCCTGCCGCTGACCGAGCGGGCGATCATTCTCGACCGCGGCACCATTGCGCATGAGGGACCATCTCCCGAACTGGCCGGGGATGCTGTAAGACTGGCGAGCCTCCTTGGAGTCGCGGGCAAGCCCGGGGCCGGGACGGCGCATTGAAGGATCCCGTGCGGGTTCTGTGTTGGAGGAAGAAGTTATGCAACGCACACGTCCGCCCTTCCGGGCTGATCACGTCGGCTCGCTCCTGCGCCCTGCGGCGCTGAAGGACGCGCGCATCAAATTCGCACGCGGCGACATCTCCGGGTCCGACCTGAAGGCGACGGAAGATTACGAAGTCAAGAAAGTCATCGCCCGGCAGGAAGAGATCGGCCTGCAGTCGATCACGGATGGCGAATATCGTCGTGCCTGGTGGCATTTCGACTTCCTCGGCCACCTGCAGGGCGTCGAGCTGATCGATGTCGACCAGGGCATCCAGTTTGCGGGCGTGCAGACCAAGGCGCAGGCCCCGCGCGTGATGGAGCGGATCGATTTCGCCGATCATCCAATGCTGGCCCATTTCCGCTATCTGCGCGAGCACAGCGGCAAGACCCCGAAAATGACGATCCCCTCGCCCTCGATGCTGCACTATCGCGGCGGGCGCAAGATGATCAACATGGGCGTCTATCCGCAGATGGACGATTTCTACCACGATCTCGGCCAGGCCTATCGCAAGGCCGTGCATGCCTTCTACGGCGAGGGCTGCAAATATCTGCAGCTTGACGATTGCTCCTTCGCCTATCTCTGCGATCCCGAGCAGCGGCAAATGTTGGCCGCGCGCGGCGACGACCCGGAGAAGCAGGGCCAGATTTATGCGGGCATGATCAACGCCGCCATCGACGGCCGCCCGGCCGACATGGCGATCACCATGCACCTGTGCCGCGGCAACTTCCGCTCGACCTTCGTGGCCTCTGGCGGCTACGAGCCGATTGCGGACCTGCTGTTCAACCAGGTCAATGCCGACGGCTATTTCATGGAATGGGACAATGACCGTTCGGGCGGCTTCGAGCCCCTGCGCTTCCTGCCCAAGGGCAAGACCGTGGTGCTGGGTCTCGTCACCTCCAAGACCGGCGTGCTGGAAACCCGCGACGACCTGATGCGCCGGATCGAGGAGGCCTCCAAATACGCGCCGCTCGACCAGCTCTGCCTGTCGCCGCAATGCGGCTTCGCATCCACGGAAGAGGGCAACACGCTCGCCGAGGACGAGCAATGGGCGAAGCTGAAGCTCGTGGTGCAGGTCGCCCGGGAGGTTTGGGGCACGGCGTGAGCTGACGCTTAAGCTGATTGACGATGAGGAAGGACCGCCCCATTATGGGCGGCCTTTTTTTGCCATTCATGATTGCAAATTGCGATCACTTTGACTATATATTTCGGAATGCAATATTATGAAGACGCTTTTTTACACTGCTGAGGCGTTGGCCTTGCTGATGAAACACCGGTCGGTGGCAGCAAGGTTGCGGGCGAAGATGGACCGTTATGCCCGAACCGGAGCCGGCGACGTGAAGGCACTTGTGGGGACGAACAAGAAGCGGCTCCGGGATGGGGACTTCCGGATCGTTTTTGAAGAAAGCGCCGAAGAGATTTTCGTCACGAGGCTTGGGCCTCGTGGGTCTGTTTACGAGGACTGATATGAACAAGCCGCAATTCATCAGGTCATCTTCTGGCGAGACGCTGGTCGTGCTCCCAGAGGACGAATACGAGGCGCTGCGGGACGCCGCTGACGCCGCCCATGCGGGCCAGGCGATGGAGGCGGTGCGGCGCGGTCAGATGCCGACCTTAAGCTCGGCGGAGGTGGATGAGTTTCTCAGATACGCCACGCCGTTGGCCTTCTGGCGCGGCAAGCGCAAGTTGACGCAGGCCGTGCTGGCGCAACGCGTCGGCATTTCGCAGAGCTATCTGGCGGGGCTGGAAAAGGGCAAGCGCAAGGGCGATCCGGCGCTGTTTTTGCGACTGGCGCGGGCGCTCGATGTGCCGATGGAGGCTCTCGTGGCAGAGGACGATTGAACGCCAGCCTCAGCCAGCGCGGCGAAACGAGGGTGGAGATGCCAGCTCAAGCCTCTGCGCCATCGCCCGCTCAACCCAGGCATTCAGAGAAATGCCCTCCTCCGCCGCCGCCATCGCAGCACGGCGATGAAGCTCCGGCGACACGCGCACATTGAACGAGCCCTTAAATGGCCGGTTAGGCTCCTTGCCGACGTCCGCACATGTCGCAAGGTAATCATCCACGAGCGCTTCGAACGCCATTTGCGCGTCCGCGGCGGAATCGCATTCCGTCGTGATGAAATCGTCGATGTGCAGGATTTGCAACACAAGCGTGCCGTCCTCATAAGAGACGGAGCCCTGATAGTCCTTGTAGCGCAACGTGGTCATAGCAATCCTCGCGCGTCCAGATGGTCCTGCAATCGCTTCACCATGGCAGGCCGCATCATCCCATCATGCGGTTCGTGCAGCATGATCATGTCGTCCCGGGCCTCGTTGAAGAATTTGCGGGACGAACCGCCGCCCGACTTCACCAACGCATATCCCAGCATCAGGAGCAGCCTCTCAAAATCCCGATAAGGGAATGGGCCCCGGCAAGACCGAAACGCGGCCATCATCTTCTCTGAACGGGTCATGGAGCCTCAATCAGACCTTGCCCGTCTTGCAACTGAAATGTAGTTGCGGTTAGCGCTCGGGGCAAGTCATAAAGCGATCTGCCTAGTTTACCCTTTTCAGCCTGAAACAAAATAGTGTCGCTCAGATTGCTCAAGCAAACACAGGGTGCCCCACAGAACGAAAGAAAGATGGATTGCCGCGTCGCTTCGCTCCTCGCAATGACGATGTTGAACCCCATCCACCCACCCCGTATAATGTTCACGAACCGAATTGTTGTTCGCATCGTGAACAAATCGAGGGAAGGCTTCATGGCCAAATTTATGAGTCTCGCCGAGGCCGTTGCGGAACATGTCCGGGATGGCGATGTTGTTGCGATGGAGGGCTTTACGCACCTCATTCCGTTCGCCGCCGGCCATGAAGTCATCCGTCAGGGCCGCAAGCATCTGACGCTCATCCGCATGACGCCGGACCTCATCTACGACCAGCTCATCGGCATGGGCTGCGCCGACAGGCTCGTGTTTTCCTGGGGCGGCAATCCGGGCGTGGGGTCCACGCACCGCATCCGCGACGCGGTGGAAAACGCCTGGCCGCACCAGCTCGACATTGAAGAGCATTCGCATGCCGCCATGGCCAATGCCTATGAGGCGGGCGCGGCCAATCTGCCCTTCGCCGTGCTGCGCGGCTATATCGGTGTCGATCTGCCCAAGGTCAATCCGAAGATCAAGAGCGTGACCTGTCCCTACACGGGCGAAGTGCTGGCGACCGTGCCCGCGCATCGTCCCGATGTCGGCATCATCCATGCGCAGCGCGCAGATCGTGAAGGCAATGTGCTGATCGAGGGCATCACCGGCTGCCAGAAGGAGGTCGTTCTGGCCTCGAAGCGCACCATCATCACGGTGGAGGAGGTCGTCGACACGCTCCAGGCCCCCTCATTCAATTCGGTCGTGCTGCCGCACTGGACCATCGGTGCCATTTCCGTCGTGCAGGGCGGGGCCCATCCCTCCTATGCGCAGGGCTATTATACGCGCGACAATTCCTTCTACATCGCCTGGGACAAGATCTCGCGCGACCGCGACACATTTCTCGCGTGGATGAAGGACAATGTTCTCGACAAGACGCCCGACGCCTTCGCCGCCTATGCCAAGAGGAGCGCCTGATCATGTCCGACTTCACCCGCAATGAAATGATGACCATCGTCGCTGCGCGCGCGCTGAAGAACGACGATGTCTGCTTCGTCGGCATCGGCGCACCCTCCGCCGCCTGCAATGTCGCGCGTCTCATCCATGCGCCGCAGATCACGCTGATCTATGAATCGGGCACGATCGGCACGCGCCCCAATGTGCTGCCCTTGTCGATCGGTGACGGCGAACTCTGCGAGACCGCGCTCTGCACCGTTCCGGTGCCGGAAATGTTTCGCTACTGGCTGCAGGGCGGGCGCATCACGGTCGGCTTTCTGGGTGGCGCGCAGATCGACAAATTCGCCAATATCAACACGACGGTCGTCGGCGATTATTACAAGCCGAAGGTCCGCCTGCCGGGCGGCGGCGGCGCGCCGGAAATCGCCACGAATTGCCAGGAGATCTTCATCACCATGGCAATGGGCAAGCGCGCCTTTCTCGAAAAACTTCCCTTCATCACCTCGATGGGCCATGGCCCAACCGGTGCCGAGCGCCGCGCGCTGGGCGTGAAGAGCAAGGGCCCGACGCGCCTCATCACCGACATGTGCGTGTTCGAGCCCGATCCCGTCACGATGGAAATGACCATCCGCTCGATCCATCCGGGCGTGACGCGCGAGGAGATCGCCGAAAACTGCGGCTGGGCGCCGCGCTATTTCGACGGTTGCAGCCAGACGCCGGTGCCGACCGCCCAAGAGCTCGACGTGCTGCGCGACATCCAGGCGAGGACCAAGGCCGCCCACGCGGCCTGATCTCCCCGCCTGATCCAAGAAAGACCACCATCTCCAACATGGACGAAACGCCATGAGCCTCCTTTATCCGCGGGACAGCTTTTTCGAAGCGCACCCCAAGCATGATTCCCCGACCTATCGCTCAACCGCCAAGCGCCATCCCAAGCAGCCGCTGATCATCCTGCCGCACACGATGACCGAAATGTCCGGTCCGGTGTATGGCCACGAGGTTTTGCGGGAGTTTGACAATGATCTCACCCGCCAGCATGCGGGCGAGCCGCAGGGCGAGCGCATCATCGTGCAGGGCCGCGTCCTCGACGAGGATGGCCGCCCTGTGCCCAACACGCTGATCGAAGTCTGGCAGGCCAATGCAGCGGGCCGCTACGTCCATGTCGTCGACGATCATCCGGCGCCGCTCGACCCGAATTTTTCGGGCGCGGGCCGTGTCGTCACCGACGAGAACGGCCGCTATCGTTTCACCTCGATCAAGCCCGGCCCCTATCCCTGGCGCAACCATCACAATGCGTGGCGCCCGGCGCATATCCATCTGTCGCTGTTTGGCCCGTCATTCCTGTCGCGCATCGTCACGCAGATGTATTTCGAGGGCGACCCCCTGTTTCCCTACGATCCGATCCTGAACGAAGTGCCCGAACATGCGCGCCATCGCCTGATCTCGAAATTCGATCTCGATGTCACCGAGTCTGAATGGGCGCTCGGCTATACGTTCGACATTGTCGTGCGCGGCAAAAACGAAACCCCGATGGAGACAAAGTAATGTCTGGCGTCACACCCTCACAAACCGTCGGGCCCTATTTCGCCTATGCGCTCACGCCCTCGCGCTATCCGCTGCATGAAATCTTCTCGAGCGACCTCACGGGGCCGGGCATCGAGGGACAGACGGTCACGCTGACAGGTCGTGTGCTCGATGGCGATGGCCTCGGCATCACCGATGCCATGATCGAGATCTGGCAGGCCGACGCCAAGGGCTCGCTCGAGCATTCAACGATCGGCTCTGGCACGTCCAACGCCGGCTTCAAGGGTTTTGGCCGTTGCGAGACGCTGGCCGAGGGTGCCTATGCGTTCACCACGGTGAAACCCGGCCGCGTGGTCGGTGCCGATGGCAAGCCGCAGGCACCGCATCTGGGCGTCACGATCTTCTCGCGCGGCATGCTCACGCATCTGTTCACCCGCGTCTATTTCGAGGATGAGGCGTCAAACGCCCAGGACCAGATCCTCAATCTCGTGCCCTCAGACCGCCGCCATACGCTCGTCGCAAAAAAGATTGGCGACAATGCCTATCAGCTCGACCTCCGCATCCAGGGTGGCGACGAGACGGTGTTCTTCGAGGTCTGAACGTTCAGCCTCCGCAACAGGCCTATGGAATGGCGGCGCTTTCTGAGTGCCGCCATATGTTGGAGAACCATTTTCGGCTTGTGCCGGAACCCGCACGGGTCCAGATTTGAATTTGGACTGTGGAAGAGCCAAGCCGCATGCACAGATCGCTCCTGTCCCGTCTCTCACCCGGACGCCCTCTGGCTCCACACGCCGGGCAGGACGAGACCGATTACGGCCAGCGCCATTTCGTCAATCTGGTGTCAGCCGCCTTCCTGCTCTTCATCGCTCTTGCCATCACCTGGACGCTGGTCACTTTGACCGAGG
>CAIWVR010000293.1 GCA_903916165.1 uncultured Hyphomicrobiales bacterium
AGCTGACGCAGGCCGGAGGACCACCATCACCTCGCTGCGAAGAACGTTCGCTTGAGGTGAAGGATGTTCGTGGTGGTGTGGGGGGGATGGTTGCTGAGGCGCGGAATGTTTCGGGACAATTATGCGCGCGCGTGTGCGACCGGAAAACGGCAACGCAGGTTCTCGAGTGGGTGCTCATCCGAATGGGGTCGAAGAGCGATTAAGCGTGACGCGGCCTGTCGCCGGGTGCTCATCAAAATATCACAAAGCGCAAGCTGTTAAACGATGCCCTTGCACGCGCTCATGCTTCCCATACGCTTCCCAATTGAGTTATCTGGGAAACAAGAAAGCCATATATTGCAGCTAAGTCTTTGATTTCGATGGTGGGCGCACTAGGGCTCGAACCTAGGACCCGCTGATTAAGAGTCAGCTGCTCTACCAACTGAGCTATGCGCCCAACGAAAACCGCGCCGGACATGTGTCGTCCCGGTGCGAAGCGGGGTTTAGCAAAGTCTAGTGGCCCTGTCCAGACTGATGCGCGAGAAAACGTGATTTCTCGCGCTTTTTCAATTACGGCGTCACGCTGCGCACACCCGGCTCGATGGCTTCGGGCCGCGACCGCAGGCGTTTCAGCATGAGCTTGTTCAAAGCCGCAATATAGGCGCGTGCGGAGGCCACCAGCGTATCGGGATCGGCACCCTTGGCGGTCACACTGCGTCCGTCCTCCTGCAGCCGCACAGACACCTCCGCCTGCGCGTCAGTGCCCTCTGTCACCGCATGCACCTGATAGAGTTCGAGCACGGCGGTGTGGGGCACCAGCGCATGGATGCAGTTGAAGATGGCGTCCACAGGCCCGTTTCCGGTCGCGTGATGGGTGGCTGGCACGCCGTCAATGTCGAGCGTGAGGGTCGCCGATTGCGGCCCCGTGGTGCCTGCGATCACGGCGAGTGCCGTGACCTTGATGCGCTCGCCGGCATGGCCGATCTCGTCATCAACCAGAGCCTCAAGGTCCTCGTCATAGACGATCTTCTTGCGGTCGGCCAAATCCTTGAATCGCTTGAACGCGTCCTGCAGGGCATTGTCGCCGAGTTCGTAACCGAGCTCGCGCAGCTTTTCCCTGAACGCATGGCGGCCCGAATGCTTGCCCATGACAAGCGAGGTCTTCGAGACGCCGACGCTCTCGGGCGTCATGATCTCGTAGGTCTGCGCATTCTTGAGCATGCCGTCCTGATGAATGCCGCTCTCATGCGCGAAGGCATTCCGGCCGACAATGGCCTTGTTGTACTGCACCGGGAACGACGTCACCGCCGATACGAGCTTTGAGGCACGCATCAGCATGGTCGATTCGATCCTGTTGGACCACGGCAAGATGTCGGAGCGCGTGCGCAGCGCCATCACGACCTCTTCGAGCGCGGCATTGCCGGCGCGCTCGCCGATGCCGTTCACCGTGCATTCGATCTGTCGCGCCCCTCCGCGCAAGCCAGCCAGCGTGTTGGCGACGGCGAGGCCGAGATCATTGTGGCAATGGACCGAGAAGATCGCCTTGTCGGAATTGGGCACACGCTCGATGACCGTGCGGAAAATATGCTCATATTCATCGGGCACGGTGTAGCCCACCGTGTCGGGAATATTGATCGTCGTCGCGCCGGCGCGGATCGCGGCCTCCACCGTGCGGCAGAGGAAATCCATCTCGGTGCGCGTGCCGTCCTCGGCCGACCATTCGACGTCATCGACATAGTTGCGCGCGCGCAGCACCTGCGCGGTCACCATGGCGAGGACCTCTTCGGGCTCCTTCTGCAATTTGTATTTCATATGCAGCGGCGAGGTGGAGACGAAGGTGTGGATGCGCGGACGCACCGCATCCTTCAGGGCGTCGGCGGCGCGGTCGATGTCCTTGAACGAGGCGCGTGCGAGCCCGCAGACAGTGGCATTTTTCACCACCCTGGCGATGGCGGACACGCTTTCAAAATCGCCTTCCGAGGCGATGGGGAAACCGGCTTCGATAATGTCGACGCCCATGGCGTCGAGCAATTGCGCGACCTCGAGCTTTTCATCGATCGTCATGGAGGCGCCGGGGGATTGCTCGCCGTCGCGCAGGGTCGTGTCGAAAATGACGACGCGGTCACGGGAGCTGCTGGTGTCAATCTGCGAAGGGGTAGCCATGTGTCTGTCCTGGGTCTGCTTGGCTGGTCTTGGCGCCGCTCGAGTGCAGGGCGCGCGTGGCTGGTCTTGGCTCAACGATCCCCCAAGCACCCAGGCACAAAGCCCGGCCGGCGCTCAGGGGCAGCTAAGAAGCAGCAGCGCGGGGGTCGGCAGGGGCGCACGCGCCAGCGGGGCCATGTGGCCCGCGTTCGGCGTCGTGATGATGGTGGCGATGGGAGCCACGGCGTCCTCTGCTTGGCAAACGGCCTTGCGGCCTTGTGTCTTCATAGCGTAACACTATGCCTGCTTGCAACCCTGCCCTGCCTTGACCGCGCTTGACCCGGGCGCGCTTCCGGTTTTCATTTTGACCGCAGCCTGCCTACGTTGAGGATTCGACATGCGTTCGCCCCTGAGCCTGCTTCGCCCTGCCCTGATCGCTGCCTGCCTGCCGCTGCTGGCGGGCTGCAATTCAATAGCAAGTCCCGTCGCGAGCACGCCCGCCGCCTATAATTCGCAGCGGTTCCCGGTCGTCGACATGCCTGTCGGCACGGGCTGCGCAGCCGTGATCGGTCGCTTCGAGGCGGTCATCAAGGCCGATTACGAGACCGGCAATGTCAACGCCAAAGTCTACGAGCAGATGCAGAAGGAGCTGAGCCCCGCCCGCACCTCCTGCGTGGCTGGCGATGATGCGGGCTCGCGCGGCGTCGTCGCCTCGGTCAAGAGCCGGCACGGCTATCCAAACGGCTGAGAAAAAGCGTAGCGCAGGTAGGGCAGCATGAAGGGCGGCATTTCGAGCCGCTCCGTGTCCTTTGCTGTGCGCACGACATGGATGCGGGCCAGTTCGGGCTCGGCCTGCCCCGCCAGCGTTGCCTCGATCCGCCGTGCGGCGCTGGTGCCATCGCCCGCGATGAGCACCTCGCGCATGAAGGAGATCTGCCCGCCGATCTGCACCACCGTCCAGCCGGGCCTCACCGTGACATCGGCACCCGAGAGGCCGGTCTCCTCCTCCAGCTCGCGCAGAACGCTGCCGGCCAGGTCCACCCGCCCGCCTGAAATGTCAGACGCATCGGGCGTGCCGGCCGGAAAATAGCTTTCACCTGCATTGGCGGTCTGCGGCCCCATTTCGCCCAGCAGGAAAGCACCATCCTCGGCGCGAAGGGCCGCCATGCTGAAGAAATTGCGCACCGACAGGTCTGGGAAGCCAAATCGGCGCCAGGCGTTGAAACGGCTGAAGCGCGTCTCGAAACAGGCACCGGAAAAATGTCCGTCGCGCAGCTCGAAACGATGCAGCAGCAGCACGCGGCCGTCGAACAGGCCGCTCCTTTGCGCAAGCATCGCGTCCCAATGCGCGTCCATGTCGGCGGCCTTGTCGCGCGCATAGCGCCAGTCATGCGCCTCGACAACAATCTCGACATTGGCCACGGGCATGATCTCGATGGCGCTCACAGGTCGATCGTCCATTCCTGCATTGGCGTGAAAGGGCGCGGGCGCGCGGCACCCAGCCCGACGCATAAAGGCAGCACAGCCAGCGGTTGGTCAGTGAAGACATTGAATTTCGCGATGGGGATCGACATGCGCCCTTCCGGTGGCCAGCCCGGATGCAGCTTCGCACAGGTGCCCGCGACATGGGAACACTAGCGCGAGGACTTGGTGCCCCGCTGGCCACTCATGGCAAAGGCCGGCATGTCCGGCATCCAGCCGGCGAGATAGGATGCGCTGGCCGTGTCGAGAAAGTCGACCCATTCGACGACAACCCCGTCGACGAAACGCAGAAGCGAAAACGCCGGGACATGGGCCCAATCCCGCGTGCCGCGATTGACCCAGCGGGCCGACCAGCGCACCGCGACACTCGACGCCTCCGCCACGAAGTCGCCCAGTTCCAGATCGCGGATCTCGAATTCCACATCGAGGGAAGAGAAGGCGACGCTGACGTCCGTGCGCCCGAAAAAGGAGCCGGCGTAAGGCATCAGGCGGCGGTCTCCGGCGAGCTTGTAGGAGACCTTGAGGCTCAGGAGGTCCTGTAACTTGTCGAATGCGCGGTCGGCGCGGAGTTTGAGGGCATGCTCGGCCAGGGCCATGGAAAGCGCGCGTCCGGACATGTCGGCCACCATCGGTAAGACATTTTCAAAATCGGATCGGTCCGCCCGGAAACATGGGGGCTGAATATGTAGGGTAACTTATATTGACGTTTATGCATCACATAATGACACATTAAAGAGGTTTCTCCCCAAAGAAAAAGGCCGGAGCAAAGCTCCGGCCTCATTCTGGCCTTCCAAAGCGGAAAGGTCAGGTCTCAATTGCGGGTCGTGTCGACCATCTTGTTCTTGCCGATCCAGGGCATCATCGAGCGCAGGCGGGCGCCGACTTCCTCGATCTGGTGGGCGTCATTGCGGCGACGGGTCGCCTTGAACGAGGTCTGGGCGACCTTGTTTTCCAGCATCCAGTCACGCGTGAACTTGCCGGACTGGATGTCATCCAGAACGCGCTTCATCTCGGCCTTGGTCTCCGGCGTGATGATGCGCGGTCCCGTGACATATTCGCCATATTCGGCGGTGTTCGAGATCGAATAATTCATGTTGGCGATGCCGCCCTCATAGATGAGGTCGACGATCAGCTTCACTTCGTGCAGGCACTCGAAATAGGCCATTTCCGGCGCGTAGCCGGCTTCGACCAGCGTCTCAAACCCGGCGCGGATCAGCTCGACAAGGCCGCCGCAGAGGACGACCTGCTCGCCGAACAGGTCGGTCTCGCATTCTTCGCGGAACGTGGTCTCGATGATGCCGGCGCGACCGCCGCCCACTGCCGAGGCGTAGGACAGGCCCAGATCATGCGCATTGCCCGACGCGTCCTGGTGGATCGCGATCAGGCACGGCACGCCGCCGCCCTTGAGATATTCGCCGCGCACCGTGTGACCGGGGCCCTTGGGCGCGATCATGAGGACGTCGAGGTCCTTGCGGGGCGTGATGAGGTTGAAATGCACGTTGAGGCCGTGCGCGAACAGGAGGGCTGCGCCCTCTTTCATGTTCGGGGCCAGTTCGGCGGTGTAGATGTCGGCCTGCAGCTCGTCGGGCGTCAGCATCATGACGACGTCGGCCCATTTGGCGGCTTCCGCCACGTCCATGACCTTGAGGCCTTCGCCCGTGGCCTTCTTGACCGTCGGCGACTCCTTGCGGAGCGCCACAACGACGTCCTTGACGCCGGAATCGCGCATGTTCAGCACATGGGCATGACCCTGCGAGCCGTAGCCGACGACGGCGACCTTCTTGCCCTTGATGAGGTTGATGTCGGCATCACGATCGTAATAGACGCGCATTGGTCCTGTTCCCCGAAACGCGGGACGAGGCGGGCCGTCCCTTTAGATTGATCGAGCCTTCTAAGCGCGTTGTCCCGCCACGTCAAAGAAAAGCTGGTGGTTGTTACCCCTCTCCCGTGAAACGGGAGAAGGGCGGCGCTGCCTTCAGATCGCCTCCGGCCCGCGCGAAATGGCGGCGACGCCGGTGCGCGAGACTTCGACGAGGCCGATGGGCCGCATCAGCTCGACGAAGGAATCAATCTTGTCGGCCGCCCCCGTCAACTCAAAGACGAAGCTCTCGATCGAGGCGTCGATGACCCGCGCACGAAAGGCTTCCGCCAGCCGCAGGGCCTCGGAGCGATCTTCGCCCCGGCCGCGCACCTTGATCATGGCGAGTTCGCGCTCCAGAGACTTGCCGCTCCGTGTGAGGTCGGTCACCGCATGAACGGGCACCAGACGTTCGAGCTGGTGGCTGATCTGCTCGATGGCCTCGGGCGGACCCGATGTCACGATCGTGATGCGCGACAGCTTCTCGCCATGCGCCACTTCGGCGACCGTGAGGCTCTCGATATTATAACCACGGCCGGAAAACAGGCCGACGACGCGGGCCAGCACGCCCGGCTCGTTGTCGACGAGGACCGAGAGCGTGTGCCGCTCGATGTTGGATTTGCCGATGGCCGACGAATAGGGTGACGGTGGCGCGGCTTGGATGGGTGCAGGTGCGTTCATGGCATCGTCTCGACTGTGTTCAAGGGAAGTGGCGCAAGCGATCAGACGAGCAGCTTGCCGCGCTCGTCGATGATCGAGCCGATCTGGATTCCCGCGTCATCGCCGAGTTCGGCGAGGATCATCTCATTATGCGCCTTGCCCGACGGAATCATCGGGAAGCAGTTTTCTTCCTTCTCGACGAGGCAGTCGAAGATGACGGCCTTGGGCGAATTGATCATTTCCATGATCGCGTCGTCGAGCTTGTCGGGATCGGAGCAGCGGATACCATGGCCGCCATAGGCCTCCGCGAGCTTCACGAAATCGGGCAGTGCTTCCGAATAGCTCGACGCATAGCGACCGCCATGCAGCAGTTCCTGCCACTGGCGCACCATGCCCATATATTCATTGTTCAGGATGAAGATCTTCACCGGCAGCTTGTATTGCAGCGCCGTCGACATTTCCTGCATGTTCATCAGGATCGAGGCTTCGCCTGCAATGTCGATGACCAGCGCTTGCGGGTGTGCCATCTGCACACCCACTGCTGCGGGAAGGCCATAGCCCATCGTCCCCAGACCGCCGGAGGTCATCCAGCGGTTGGGCTCTTCGAAATGATAATGCTGGGCGGCCCACATCTGGTGCTGGCCGACTTCGGTCGTGATGTAGGTGTCGCGATCCTTGGTCAGTTCATAGAGGCGCTGGATTGCATGCTGCGGCTTGATCGTCGTCGCCGACGGACGGAACGCCAGCGACTGGCGCGCACGCCAGACATCAATCTGTCTCCACCAGTCCTTCAGTGCAGCCTGGTCGACCTGCGGCGCTTCCGTGCGCCACAGGCGGACCATGTCTTCCAGCACATGAGCGCAATCGCCGATAATGCCGAGATCGACCTTGACGTTCTTGTTGATCGAGGAGGGATCAATGTCGATGTGGATCTTCTTCGAGCCCGGTGAGAAGGCGTCGAGACGGCCCGTGATGCGATCGTCGAACCGCGCGCCGACGCAGATCATGAGATCGCAATCATGCATCGTGTGATTGGCTTCATAGGTGCCGTGCATGCCCAGCATGCCGAGCCAGTTCGGACCGGACGCGGGATAAGAACCAAGCCCCATCAGCGTGGTGGTGACCGGGAAGTTGGTCAGCTTGACAAGTTCGCGCAGCAGGTCGGAGGCCGCCGGCCCCGAATTGATGACGCCGCCGCCCGTGTAGAACACCGGACGCCGGGCGGCCGCCATCATCCGCACGGCCTCGCGGATCTTGGCGAGATCGCCCTTGACCTGCGGCTTGTACGTCTTGTGCTGGATGTTTTGCGGGCCGGTGTAGAGACCCGCCGCAAACTGGACGTCCTTGGGGATGTCGATGACGACCGGACCCGGACGGCCATGCGAGGCCACGTAGAACGCCTCGTGCAGGATGCGCGGCAGGTCCTCGATCGAGCGGACGAGATAATTATGCTTGGTGCAATGGCGGGTGATGCCGACCGTGTCGCATTCCTGGAACGCGTCCGAGCCGATGAGATGGGTGGGCACCTGCCCCGTGATGCAGACGAGCGGGATGGAATCCATCAGCGCATCGGTGAGGCCGGTGATCGCATTGGTCGCGCCGGGGCCGGAGGTGACGAGCAGGACGCCGACCTTGCCCGACGAGCGGGCATAGCCCTCGGCGGCATGGGCCGCGCCCTGTTCATGGCGCACGAGCACGTGGTTGACGAAATCCTGCTGGAAGATGGCGTCGTAGATCGGCAGCACGGCACCGCCCGGATACCCGAAGATTGTTTCAACGCCCTGATCCTTCAGGGCCTCGACGACCATTTCGGCCCCGGTCATCTTCTTCGACATGTCTCGCTCCGTTCCGCTCTCACGCGTCCCAAGCCAAAATTCCCGTGTCTTCTGCGCCCAAGTGGAAATCTGGGCAATAAAAAAGGCCCTCAAGGGGGCCTCGGTATGCGCCATCGGCAGGATGTCAGGCCTGTGGCCTGTCCTGTCTATGGCGCGGAAGATACGATCAGCTTGGCGCGCACGCGCTTTCTCCATTTGTGTTGGATAATACTATAGGGAGCGGAATGGGGGGCGTCAAGCGGGAGCTTAGAGATCAGGCGCCTCAAAGAAAGACAATCCACCGTCAAGCGCGCGACCTTTCCGAATGAGGTCTCTGTCGAAAGTATAAAAGCTTTCGGCGCTCTCCGAACCGGCAAAGTGCAATGCGTCTGCGAGGTCCAGCCCAGAACTCGCCCATGCGATCGCCTTCCCCGCCCAGATTTCGGTTTGCACGTTCGGCATGGCCAGAAGATCGGCCAATGCGCGCAACACATGCGGTCGCAGCCATTTATATCGGGAACGGATCACCCATTCGGCTTCCAGCAGCACCGTCGGCGCTATGTAGATGAAGCTTTGCACAAACAGCTCTTTGACTCTGCCGTGCGCCGGGTCATCTTCGCGGACGAGCAGAGTGACGACGACGTTGGTGTCGACTGCGATCACTTCGTCCACTCTCGCCGAAACATCTCGGCAACAGCCTCCTCTTCCTCGGCCTGCGTCGGATAGGGACCAGGGCGCGATAATCTTCCCGCGATCGCGTCGATCTCTTCCTTCGTCGGCAGCCGCCGCTCCTTCGCCACCGGGCGCAGCACCACAGCTCCGTCCTTCGCCTCCGCGTTGAGGAGCGTTCCGGGCTGAATGCCAAGCGCATCCCTGATCGCTTTCGGGATCAGGACCTGACCTTCGCTGGTGATCCGCGTTGCTTCCATGGCACCCTCGAAATGGGACAAGCGGAAAAAACATAATCCGTCCTTCGGGCCCCGACAAGGTTGCTCCACCCGGAGGGTGCCGCCTGCCCAAGGATCGCAAGCGCATCCTGAACATCATCGGCGAGGCGCTGCTGGTCGATCACCGCATGTCGGGCCGCGTCGCGGTGGAAGACAAGCCGGACGTTCTCTGGGACCGCTCGGATCTGGAGCGCCTCTACGCCCGACTGGAAGACGAATATGAACTCAGCGAACGCGCGCGCACGCTGGCGCGCAAGATCGGCGTCGTGCAGGAAACCGCGCGCGCCCTGACCGACCTGATCGACG
>CAIWVR010000294.1 GCA_903916165.1 uncultured Hyphomicrobiales bacterium
AGCGGCCCGTGACCTTCGTGTTCAACGGCGGCCCGGGCTATGCGTCTGCCTGGCTCAATCTCGGAGCCCTCGGCCCGTGGCGCCTGCGGATGGATGCGGAGGCGGCCATTCCCTCGGCCGCGCCGGTGACGGTCGACAATCCCGAAACCTGGCTCGCCTTCACCGATCTCGTCTTCATCGATCCGCCCGCGACGGGCTACAGCCGCATCTATGGCGGCGATGACGTGCGCAAGCGGTTCTTCAGCGTCAATGGCGACATTGATGTGCTGGCGGCCACGATCCGGCGCTGGATCGAGGAAAACAACCGCATGGTGTCGCCCAAATATATCGCGGGCGAGAGTTATGGCGGTTTCCGCGCGCCCAAGCTCGCCCATGCACTGCAGACCGACCAGGGTTATGGCGTGTCGGGGCTGGTGATGATTTCCCCGGTGCTTGACTTCTCGCGTTTCAACCAGCGCAGCGGCCTGCTGGACCAGGTGGCGCGCCTGCCCTCCTATGTCGCGTCCGCGCGCATGATGCAGGGCACCAATGTCACGCGTGCCTCACTGGCCGACGTCGAGAGCTATGCACGCGGCGATTTTCTGGCCGATCTCATGCGCGGCGTGAAGGACGCCCCGGCGCTCGACCGGCTGACGCAACGCGTCGCAAACCTGACGACGCTCGATCCGGCGCTTGTCCGCGCTCTCGGCGGCCGCATTCCCTCGCAGGTTTTCCTGCGCGAATTGCATCGCAAGGCACAGCGCATCGGGAGCGCTTATGACGCCACGATGACGGGCTTTGATCCGACACCCTTCTCCACCCGCAGCGACGCCGACGACCAGATGCGGCTCGGCCTGCATGCACCGATCATCTCCGCCATGGTCGCGCTCTATCACGACAGGCTCAACTGGACTGTGGAGGGTGCGCGCTACGCATTTCTCAGCGAGCAGGCCTCGCGTCAATGGGACTGGGGACGCGGCGGCGCGGAAGCGGTAAGCGATTTCCGCAAGGCGCTGGCGCTCGATCCCAACATGCGGGTGCTGATCGCGCACGGATTGACCGATGTCGTGACGCCCTATCTCGAAACGCAGATGGTGCTGGACCAGATGCCAAACTATGGCGACCCGTCGCGCGTGCGCTTCGAGACCTATTCAGGCGGCCATATGTTCTACTCGCGCGACGACTCGCGACGGAAATTTCGGGACGATGCGCGCGCGATTTATGTGAGGTAGGCGTCCGGCATCCTTCAGGCGACGTAAGGCTGGCCTGATTGTTCTGGCCAAATCTGGAGTGGCCGCAGGTAATCCGCGTGATGCAGAAGCTCGGCTGCCTGCTTTTGCCCAGGGAACGACATAAGAACCACCTGCAAGCCGGCCCGTCGCGCATATTTCATGGCAGGTATGCAATCCGTATCATTGGTGATCAAGATGATGCGCTGCACAGCTTTGGTTTCGCAAAAATTTGCTATGTCGAGGCCGATGCGCATATCGACACCCTTCTGCTCGAAGTCAGGGTAAAAATCCTGATCGGAAAGCGGCTTTTCCGACAGTGGCGTTGCCTTCGGTTTAAAGCCCCTGAATTTAAGAACGCCCAGCCGCACAGCAAACAAATCTTTACTGGCCAAGCTACGAAGCCAACCGTCCTTGCCGCTCAGGACTGTCTTATTGCCGGAAACAGGCAGGCTGACCTCGCCCTCAAATGGAGGGCAGTCGTAATAGAAGACCCGGAACACCTCTTCACCGTCACCGATGCAATGCGCGGCGATTTGCTGGATGTAATCAGGGTCATAACGAAGTCGATTTTTGCGAACGACAACGCGTAGGTGACCCCCATCGATGAGGACGGCAACTGGTTTCGGCAAAATAAAAACCCCCGAGTGTCGCCACCGGGGGTCCTATAAGTGCCCGCCTACGGGCGTACCGGATAATGAGTAATTGTTGCCCCATAACCTCGAAGTGTCAAGATCGCGTGGCTCAATTGTGCCGAGGGCTCACACCTTCCCCGGCACATGCGCCTGCTCGAAGGTCGCCATGTCGCGGTGACAGGCCAGCGCCGCCTTCAGCAGACCGACCGCCAGCGCGGCGCCGGAGCCTTCGCCCAGCCGAAGCCCGAGATCGAGCAGCGGCACCTTGCCGATGCGGCGCAGGACCTCCGCATGCGCGCCTTCGGCCGACACATGCCCGGCGACGCAATGATCCAGCGCCCGATGGTCGAGCGCATGGAGCAGCGCCGCTGCGGCGGTCGCGACATAGCCGTCGAGCACGACAGGAATGCGCTCCATGCGCGCCGCCATGATGGCACCGGCAATGGCGGCGATCTCGCGCCCGCCAAGGCGGCGCATGATCTCGAGCGGATCGGACAGCTTTCCCTCGTTCAGCGCCACCGCGCGCTCGACCGCGTCGATCTTGCGCGCCAGTCCCGCATCATCGACGCCGGTGCCCCGCCCGACCCAGTCGGCCGCTGCGCCGCCATACAGCGCCATGTAGATCGCCGCCGCGATGGTCGTGTTGCCGATTCCCATTTCACCGACACAGATCAGGTCGGCCCCGCCGGCAATGGCCTCCATGCCGAAGGCGAAGGTCGCCGCGCAGGCGACCTCGTCCATCGCGGGCTCCTGCGTGATGTCCCTGGTGGGATAATCGAGGGCGAGTTCGAAGACCTTGAGCCCAATGTCGAAGGTCGCGCAGATCTGGTTGATCGCAGCGCCTCCCGCGGCGAAGTTTTCCATCATGGCGCGCGTCACTTCGGGCGGATAAGCGCTGACGCCCTGGGCCACGACGCCATGATTGGCGGCAAAGACGGCAACGAGCGGGCGCAGGATCGTCGGCTTCGACTTGCCCTGCCAGGCGGCGAGCCATTCCACCATGTCCTCCAGCCGCCCGAGCGCGCCGGCGGGCTTGGTCAGCTTTGCGTCGCGCGCCTGCACCTCCTCCACCATCGCGGTCGCGGCCTCGGGCATGTGCGGGAAGAGATTGCGGATATCGTCGAAGGGGAGGCCTGTGGCGGACATGGGGTTCTCATGCTGGGACTGGCGGGGTTCTAAGCCTTCGGTGCCCGGAACTCAATCAAGGGGCCAGCCCCCGACAAACGGTGCCGACTCATGCCAAGGTTGCGGCATGAACACGCTCCCTGCCCGCCTCGCCGCCGATCTCCTCGCCTGCCTGCGCTTTTACTCGCGCCTGCCGGTCCCCGTCCTGGCCTTCGAGACCGCGCCTTACGCCATGCTCGATTTCGCCCGCGCCATCCGCGTGCTGCCGATTGCCGGCGCGCTGATCGGGGCCGTGGGGGGCTGCGTGCTGATGGCCGCCGACGCGCTCGGCCTGCCACCCTTGCCGGCGGCCGGCTTTGCGCTCGCCGCCCTGTTGCTGACGACTGGTGCCTTCCATGAGGATGGACTGGCCGATTCCGCCGACGGGCTGGGCGGCGGCGCGACGGTGGCACGCAAGCTCGAAATCATGAAGGACAGCCGCATCGGCACCTTTGGCGGGGCGGCGCTGGTCATGTCGCTCTTTTTGCGCGGCGCACTGCTGGCGGCGCTGATCGAGACCGTCGGCGCGCCGCGCACGGCGCTCCTGATGATCGCCGTGAATGCCGCCTCGCGGGTGGCGGCGCTCATGCCGCATTATCTGCTGCCACCGGCCCGCACGGAGGGCGCGGCCTGGGCCGCGGCGCGCCCCCTGCCCTCGACGCTGGTCATTGCGGGCGCGCTGGCCACCTTGATCACGTTCGCCCCGGCGCTGGCCGGGCTTTCGCCTGTCAGACTGGCGCTCGGACTCACGGCCATGCTCGCGGGGGCGGGCGTTATGACGGAGATCGCCCGGCGACAGATTGGCGGACAGACCGGCGACATTGCCGGGGCATCGCAACAAATTGCGGAAATTCTGTTTCTGGCGGTTCTCGCCAGCCGTCTTGGGCTCTAAAGAAAAGCGCATGACCCAAATCGCTTCGCCCTGCCTGAACATCTGCCAGCTCGATCCCGCGGCCGACACCTGCACCGGCTGCGGGCGCACGCGCGCCGAGATCGGCGGCTGGATGGGCATGAGCGCGGATGAGCGCGCCGCCATCATGATGCGGCTGGCGCAGGCGAAACAGGCGGATGCGGACGCCTCTTAGCCCAGCATGCTGGACAGCAGCCGGAGCGAGACCAGCAGCAGGAAAATCCCGAAGGCCATTTCGAGCTTTCGCTTGGTCAGCGCATGGGCGATCCGCACGCCCAGCGGCGCCGTCAGCACGCTGACGGGCGCGAAGGCGGCCAACCCGATCAGCGAGACAAAGCCCAGCGACAAAGGCGGCAGAAAGGGCTTGTCCCAGCCCGCCAGCACGAAGCCGATGGCGCCGGGGATGGAAATCAGCACGCCGACGCCCGACGAGGTCGCCACCGCCTGATGGATGGTGCGGCCATAGAAGGTCATGAACATGGTCGCAAGCTGCCCCCCGCCAATGCCCATCAGGGCCGACAGGAAGGCGTTGACGAAGCCGAAAATGGTCAGGGTCGGCCCCTCGGGCACCGCATCGCCCAGATGCCATTTCAGGTTGAGGATGAGGCGCGTCGCGGCGAGACCCGCAATCGTGATGAAGGCGATCTTGAACAGGGCCGGCGGCGCGTAACGGGCGACGAAACTCCCCACCAGCACGCCAAGAATGGTCGGCACGACCCAGGCGCGCAGGATCTTCATATCCACGGCACCGCGCGCCCTGTGGGCGCGGAAGGAGCGCAGCGACGTCGGGATGATGACCGCAAGCGACGTGCCGACGCAAAGCGGCATGCGGGTTTCTTCCGGCACGTCGAGAATGCGAAACAGCTCATAGAGCACGGGAACGATCAAGGCACCGCCACCGACGCCAAACACGCCAGCCAGAATGCCGGTCAGGGCCCCTGCTCCCGCGAGCGCTGCGGCAAGGAAAGCGATTTCTGTCAGGGAATGACCGGCAATCATGGACAACTCACGAGCGGATGTGCGCCCGCTTGTGAGGCATCAGCACGCGCGGGGCAAGCCTTACTGGACGATCTGAGGAAGAAGCGCGCCAGACGCGAGCATGCCGAGCGCGTCCCGCACCACCTCGATCCCCGCACCGCGCGCCACCGCTCTGGTGGCGAGCGTGCGCCGCCACGCACGGGCACCGGGAACGCCGGTGAACAGGCCCAGCATATGGCGCGTCATGTCATGCAGACGTACCCCCTCGGCGAGCCTCGCTTCCAGATAGGGGATATAGGCCTCGACCGCCTCGAAGGAATCGGCAACGGGGGCAGGCTGGCCGAAGACCAGCGGGTCGACGCGCGCCAGCATGTCCGGTGTCTGGTAGGCGGCGCGGCCGAACATCACCCCCTCCAGTGTCTCCAGATGCGGCAGCGCCTCTTCCAGCGCCTGCAATCCGCCGTTGAGCGCCATCGGCAGGGAGGGAAACGCGGCTTTCAGCCGATGCACGAGGGCATAATCGAGCGGCGGCACGTCGCGGTTTTCCTTTGGTGACAGGCCCTGCAACCAGGCCTTGCGGGCATGCACGATGAGCCCATCGACGCCCGCCCCGACCAC
>CAIWVR010000295.1 GCA_903916165.1 uncultured Hyphomicrobiales bacterium
AGGCCCGAGTCTGCGCCATGCTTGAGAAACGGCTGCGCCAGTGCGGCAGGTGCCTCACACGCGACTCTGGCGAGTGTATTGGCCGTCAATCCTTCCCCTGCAATTTTTGGTCTTCGGTCCATGTTTTTTTCTCGGCGACCATTTGGTTGAGGGCGACGAGCAGCTTTCGGGCAATGGCGACGAAGGCGACTTTTGGGGGTTTTCCGGCGGCCAGCATAGCCTTGTATTCGGCTTTCGTGCGCGGGTGGGATCGGCTTGCGACGAGGGCGGCCATGTATAGCGCGGTGCGCACGCAAGGCCGTCCGCCTGAGATCGAGGCGCGGCCACGATTGATCCCGCTTTGCTGGATATGCGGTGCGAGCCCGGCGAGGCTCGCGGCCGCGCGGCGTCCGATGTGGCCGAGTTCGGGCATGTCGGCGGCGAGCGTGGCGGCGATCCTGGGTCCGACGCCGGGCGCGGTTTGCAGCAAGGCGAGCATGTCGCCGCGCCCCGCCTCGCGCAGCAGCGCATTCAGCCGCGCCTCAACCTCGTCGCGCTGGGCTTCGAGCAGGGCGATCATCTGTCGCAAGCTGGCGAGAAGTTCGTCGTCGAAGGCCTGCTTGAGGCGGGTCTTCTCCATGGCGATCATCTCGACGATCTGCCGCCGTCGGGCGGACATCGCCTTGATTTTCAAGGAGGCTTCGTCGGGGATAGGGCGGTAGACGTCAGGCATTTTCTGAGCAAAGCGCGCGATCGCCTGCGCGTCCAGCCTGTCGTTCTTGGCGCGCTTGCCTTCCGCCGCGCGCCAGGCCCGGATGCGCTGCGGATTGACGACGCCGACCGAGAGATCGACGCCGCGCAACGCGCGCAGCAGCCGGTACGAATAGGGTCCGATGGCCTCGATGACGAGGGTCTTCACCTGATGTTTGCACACCGCAGCGACGAGCTTGGCGACGCCGCCATCCGTGTTGGGGAAGCGTTTGAAGAGGCCGGTCGGGGCTATGGCGAAGTCGAGATAGTCGCGGCCAATGTCGACGCCGGCCGCCGTGATGGCGATATGCACGTTCATGGGGATCCTCTCCTGTACCCGGCCTCGCGCAATGGACGCGCGGGCCTTGCGAGTGTTCGGAACATGAGAAGACCGGGTGGGCGCTCGCCAGGTACGGCAGACGCCGGGATTGCTTCCGCGCTCCACACGGTCTGTGACCGAAGCCACGGCCCCAATGTACAGGATTGCTTCGCTCCGCTCGCAAAGACGGTCGAGAGATTACCGCTCACCCTGCACCGTCATTGCGAGCGGAGCCGCGCCATCCAGAAGTGTCACGTGAGGCGCTTGCGTCACAGCCATTTCGGCAAAGGACCGCCATGCGTGACTGGATGGCACCGCTCCGCTCGCAATAACGGCGCAGGGTGCGCCGTCCCTCACGCCACGTCGATATGGTCGGGCTCCAGCCCCGCCATGCGGCGTTCGTGCATCACGGTGAATGCGGCCTCGATGCTGCGCGTGTAGCGCTCGACATTGAACAGCGGCGCAGTCGGCAGGTTGGCGGCGAGCCTTGCTTTCAGCTCCGCTGCCAGCCCCGGCACCGTCGCAATCTCGATGGCACGCGCCTCGTAATCGGCAGCATCTGTCGCGATCATGTCTGCCATCCCGACATTCGTCACGAGGCTGCCGGCGACGCGCCCCGCATAGCCTTCGCCCAGCCGTGTCAGCACCGGCAGCCCGGCCCAGAGCGCATCATTGCAGGTGGCATGGGCATTATAGGGCAGGACGTCGAGGAAAAGGTCAGCCAGCTGGTGGCGGCCGAGATGGTCCGCAATGTCATCTTCGCGCTTGGCGAAAATGAGCCGGCTGACGGCAATGCCGTGATTGATCGCGCCCCGCTTCAGGTTTTCAACCGCTTTGGGATTGCTATTTGACAGCCAAAGTACGCTGCCCTCGACAGCCTTCAGGATGCGCATCCAGATACTGAACTGATCGGGCGTGATCTTGTTCTGGTTGTTGAAGGCGCAGAAGACGAAGCCATGTTCGGGCAGCCCATAATCCGAGCGGGAAAAGGCCCGCGTGGCAATGGCCCGCGTCGGATCCGACGGCATGTAGCAATCGGGCAGGCGCGCGATCTTTTCCGCATAATCAGCGGCATGGTCGGGCGGGATCAGGACTGGATCGCCAATGATGTAATCGATAAAATTTACGCCCATTGTGGCCGAATAGCCCAGATAATTGACCTGTACCGGCGCAGAGCGGTGGGCGAAAATGCCAACGCGGGCATTGCCCGTGAAGCCGGTCATGTCGATGGCAATGTCGATCCCGTGCTCGC
>CAIWVR010000296.1 GCA_903916165.1 uncultured Hyphomicrobiales bacterium
TCGTTGGTGGCGAAAGCCAAATTCACCGGCAATCCGGTCCGGCCCGCTGTGCTCGCCGCCGCGCAGGTGCCCTATCCACCCTTCACCGATGAGCGCCTGCGCATCCTTGTCACCGGCGGTTCGCAGGGTGCGCGCGTGATGTCGGATGTGGTGCCCGCGGCCATCGCCCTGCTGCCGCGTGATGTGCAGGAGCGGCTCGTGATCGTGCAGCAGGCGCGCGGCGAGGATGAAGCGCGCGTGCGCGCGGCCTATGCGGCCCTGAACATTCCCGCTGAAGTGGCGTCCTTCTTCAAGGATCTGCCCGCCCGCATTGCGGGGGCGCATCTGGTCATTGCCCGGTCTGGCGCATCCACCGTGTCAGAGCTGGCGGTGATCGGCCGCCCAGCCATTCTGGTGCCATTTCCCTTCGCGCTTGATCAGGACCAGGCGGCCAATGCGGCGCAGCTCACGGCGTCGGGTGCTGTCGAGGTGGTTGTCCAGAAAGATTTCGATCCCGCCTGGCTGGCGGCCGCTCTGGGCCAGGCAGCCTTTGACCCCGAGGGGTTGACGGAAAGGGCCAGAGCCGCCAAGGACGCGGGCGTCGCCAATGCGGCCGAGCGCCTCGCTGATCTCGTCGAGCGCGTGGCGCAGTCCCAAGGAGAGCCGACCCGATGAAATTGCCGCGCGAGCTAGGCCCGATCCATTTCGTCGGCATCGGCGGCATCGGCATGTCCGGCATTGCCGAGGTGCTCATCAATCTTGGCTATTGCGTGCAGGGCTCCGACGCGACGGAGAACGCCAATGTGGTGCGTCTGCGCGAAAAGGGTGCGACCATCTTCATCGGCCATGACGCCGGCCATCTGGGGCAGGCCGCCGTGGTCGTTGTGTCGACGGCGATCCGCCGCGACAATCCTGAACTTGCCGGGGCCCGCGAGCGCCGTATTCCGGTTGTGCGTCGCGCGGAAATGCTCGCCGAGCTGATGCGGCTGCGCCAGTGCGTCGCTGTTGCAGGCACGCATGGCAAGACGACGACCACGTCCATGATCGCGACCCTTCTGGATGCCGGCGGTTTCGATCCGACCGTCGTGAATGGCGGGATCATCAACGCCTATGGCACCAATGCGCGCGTCGGGGCGGGCGAGTGGATGGTCGTCGAGGCGGACGAGAGCGACGGCACCTTCCTGAAGTTGCCTGCCGATGTCGCTGTGATCACCAACATCGACCCCGAGCATCTCGATCACTTCAAGACCTTCGACGCCATCAAGGAGGCCTTCCGCACGCTGATCGAGAACCTGCCGTTCTACGGTTTCGCGGTCATGTGCCTCGATCATCCCACCGTGCAGGAACTCGTCGGCAAGATCGAGGATCGTCGGGTCGTCACCTATGGCGAGAATCCGCAGGCCGACGTTCGCCTGCTCGATGTCGACCTTGAGGGCGGCGTCTCGAAATTCAACGTGCTCATCCGCGACCGCAAGACCTCGTCCGCCGCCTATCTCGAAGGGCTGACGCTGCCGATGCCGGGCCATCACAATGCGCTTAACGCGACGGCGGCGATCGCGGTCGCCTATGAGCTTGGCATGAGCATTGAGACGATCCGCTCGGCTTTGTCGCAATTTGGCGGGGTGAAGCGCCGTTTCACGCGCACCGGCGACTGGAACGGCGCGCTGATCTTCGACGATTACGGCCATCACCCGGTCGAGATCGCGGCCGTGCTGCGCGCCGCGCGCGCCTCGACCAAGGGCCAGGTCATCGCCATCGTGCAGCCGCACCGCTACACGCGCCTGCAGGCACTCTTCGAATCTTTTGCTTCCTGCTTCAATGACGCTGACGCCGTGATCGTTGCCGATGTCTATCCGGCGGGCGAGAAGCCGATCGAGGGGATGGACAAGGATCATCTCGTCGCGGCCATCAAGGCGCATGGCCATCGCCGCGCGCTGGCGCTTGCGGCACCCGAGGCCTTGCCCGCGCATGTGCGCGACATGGCAAGGCCCGGCGATTACATTGTCTTTCTGGGTGCCGGCAACATCACGCAATGGGCCTATGCGCTGCCCGGCCAGCTTGCGGACGCCGGGGCGGGCGCATGAGCTTTCCGGACCTGACGCCAGATCTGCGCACGCACATGCCCGACCTGCGCGGGCGGCTCACAGCGAACCAGCCGCTGGCACCCTACACTTGGTTTCGTGCGGGCGGCCCCGCGCAACTGCTGTTCAATCCGGCGGACGAAGCCGACCTCGCCTATTTTCTGAAGAATTTGCCCGACGACATTGCTGTCACCACCATCGGTCTCGGCTCGAACATGATCGTGCGCGACGGCGGTGTCGCGGGCGTGGTGATCCGGCTCGGCGGCAAGGCCTTTGGCGAGATTTCTGTTGAAGAGGGTGCCCGCATCCGCGCCGGTGCCTGCATGCCGGACGTCAAGGTTGCGCGTGCCGCCGCCGATGCGGGCATCGCGGGCCTCGCCTTCTTCCGCGGCATCCCCGGCTCGATCGGCGGCGCATTGCGCATGAACGCCGGCGCACATGGCGGCGAGACAAAAGATGTCCTGGTTGAGGCGCGCGGCGTGGATCGCGCCGGAAACATCAAGATCTTCACCCATGCCGACATGGGCTTCCAGTATCGCTTCAGCGCCGCGCCTGCCGATGTGATCTTCACGCAGGCGCTCTTTCAGGGGCATCCGGGCATTCCTTTGGACATTCTCGCTGAAATGGACCGCATCACCGCGACGCGCGAGGCGGCCCAACCGATCAAGGAAAAGACCGGCGGCTCGACATTCAAGAACCCGCCGGGCGAAAAGGCTTGGGCATTGATCGACAAGGCCGGCTGCCGCGGTCTTGTGGTGGGCGACGCGCAGGTGTCGCAAATGCACTGCAATTTCCTGATCAATCGCGGGCAGGCGAGCGCCGCTGACATCGAGGCGCTGGGCGAGGAGGTCCGCCGCCGCGTGAAGGACACGTCGGGCGTCACGCTCGATTGGGAGATCAAGCGGATCGGGTGCGCCTGAGGCGACGGAGGATAGGGTCATGACGAAACACGTCGCGGTGCTGATGGGCGGCTGGTCCGCCGAGCGCGAGGTGAGCCTGCGCTCGGGGGCCGCCTGCGCCCGTGCCTTGCGCGACGAGGGCTTTCAGGTGACCGAGATCGACGTCACGCGCGACATCGCCCAGACACTGGCGAGACTGAAGCCTGATGTCGCCTTCAACGCCCTGCACGGCAAGGTCGGCGAGGACGGCACCATTCAGGGCATCCTCGAAGTGCTGCAAATTCCCTACACGCATTCGGGCGTGCTGGCCTCGGCACTGGCCATGAACAAGCAGCAGGCGAAGATCGTGATGGCGGCGGCGGGAGTGCCGGTCGCCGAGGGTCTGGTGGTCGATCGCCGCGTGGCAGCGCGCGCCCATGTCATGGCCCCGCCTTACGTTCTTAAACCGGTTTGTGAAGGGTCGTCGTTCGGGGTCGTAATTGTTAACGCAGGCGACCCGCCACCGTCCCAATTAGGAGCAGATGACTGGGCCTACGGGGACGAGATGCTGGCTGAGCGGTTCGTCGCCGGGCGGGAATTGACCTGCGCGGTGATGGGCGACAAGGCCTTGGATATCATTGAAATACGAGCCGCAGACGGTGGTTGGTACGATTATAATGCGAAATATTCAAAAGGTGGATCAATTCACATTCTTCCGGCACAACTTAAAGGAAATATTTACCAGTTTGTTCAACAATTAGCCCTCAAGGCACATGTGGCTCTCGGATGCCGCGGCGTAAGTCGTTCCGATTTCCGGTTTGACGACACTCCTCAGGGAAATGGGGAGCTGGTCATTCTGGAGGTTAACACGCAACCCGGCATGACCGAGACGTCCCTGGTGCCTGAAATCGCCGCTTATGCGGGGTTCTCGTTCGGTGAGCTTGTTCGATGGATGGTGGAAGAGGCGTCCTGCGATCGCTAGGGGACCAATGGTCCCCGGCGCCGGCGCGCCCGTCCTATGCCGCAGCACCCGCTGATGAACGCGGGGTGGTCCGTTCCTTTCCGGCGCTCGTGCGGCCTGAAGCCGCAAAGTTCTCGTCTGTGCTCAAGGCCCCGGCACGCCGCAGCCGCCGGTCGCGTCGCTGGGCGCGGCTGGCCGTTTTCGGTGGCCTTTCCTGCAAGCGTGGCTTCGGCCTTGTTCTCGCCCTCGCCTTTCTGGGGATGATCGGTGCCGCTGGTGCGCTGCAGGGCGGCCAGTTCGACCGCTTTGTCGCTGAATTCGGGTCGCTCCAGGATCAGGGTGCGCGCTTGGTCGGCTTCGGCATCGAAGGCGTCACCATCATCGGCACCAAGGAATTGTCAGAGGACGAGATCCTCGCTGCGACCGGCATCACGACGCGCGATTCGCTCCCCTTCGTGGATGCTGCCGCAGTGCGCGCGCGCATCAAGCAAATCCCGATGGTGCGGGATGTCAGCGTGCGCAAGCTCTACCCGTCGCGCTTGCTTGTCGAAGTCAACGAGCGCGCGCCCTATGCCCTCTGGCAGGTCAATGGTGTCGTCCAGGTTATTTCGGCTGATGGCATGGCGATTGATCAACTCGCCGACGAGCGCCAGTCGCGCCTGCCCTTCGTGGTCGGCGAGGGCGCCAATCTGCGCGTACCGGAATTTCTGAGGATCCTCGCCAGTGCCGGCGAATTGCGCGACCAGGTCCGCGCTGGCGTGCTCGTCGCCGGGCGCCGCTGGAACCTCGTGCTCGTCTCGGGTCTCGAGGTGAAGCTTCCCGAGCGCGCGCCGGAGGCCGCCTTCGCAACCTTCGCGAAAGCATCGCGTGAGATGCGTATCCTGGACAAGGATTTGCTCTCGGTTGATCTGCGCATTCCCGATCGGCTTGTTGCACGTCTGTCCTCGGATGCCGCCGCCACACGTGCGGAGGCGCTTGCGAAAAAGCCACGCAAGGGAGGCCTGACATGAATATGCACGGCCTGACCCCGCGCCTGCGTCAACTGTCGGTGCGCAAGAGTGCCGTGCTGTCGGTGCTTGATATTGGGACGACCAAGGTGGCCTGCCTGATCGCCCGGCTGGTCCCGGCCGAGGCGTCCGATATGCTGCGTGGCCGCACGCACCGCTGCAAGATTTTGGGCATCGGCCATCAGCGTTCGCGCGGCATCAAGGCTGGCGCGGTCGTGGATATGGACGAAGCTGAAAACGCCATTCGCCTCGCGGTCGACGCGGCCGAGCGCATGGCCGGGGTTCAGGTCGAGAGTGTCATCGTGAACCTGTCGGGCGGGCGTCTCAGCTCACAGCTCTACCATGCCAAGGTCGCGATGGGCGGCAAGGCCGTGACCGACAATGATATTCATCGCGTGCTGGAAGCGGCGGCCTCGCGCACCGACCAGCAGGGCAGGGCCCTGCTGCATTCCCTGCCGACCGGGTTCTCGCTCGATTCGACGCGCGGCATTCGTGACCCCAAAGGCATGATCGGCGACATGCTGGGTGCCGACATGCATGTCGTCTCCTGCGACAGCGCGGCGGCGCGCAATCTCATGCTGGCAATCGAACGCTGCCATCTGGACGTCGAGGCGCTCGTCTCGACGCCTTACGCAGCCGGGCTATCAGCCCTGGTCGATGACGAGGCTGAAATGGGCGCAGCCCTGGTCGATATGGGTGGCGGCACGACGACCATCGGCGTCTTTGCCGACGGCCATCTGACGCATGTGGACGCCATCGCTGTGGGGGGCAATCACGTCACCATGGACATAGCGCGGGGCCTCACGATCCGCGTGTCGGACGCCGAACGCCTCAAAACCTTGTACGGGTCCTGCATTTCATCACCATCTGATGAGCGCGAGACGATTTCTGTTGCGCAGGTCGGGGAAGACGGCGAGCATCCAAGTCATGTGCCGAAATCGCATCTTGTGCGAATCATCCGGCCACGGGTTGAAGAAATCCTGGAATTGGTTCGAGACCGTTTAAAAGCGGCGGGCTTTGCGCCCCAGGCAGGACGGCGTCTCGTCCTCACGGGCGGCGCGGCCCAATTGAATGGCATGCCGGAGGCGGCGCGCAGGATTATCTCAAATCAGGTGCGTATTGGCCGCCCTTTGGGTATTCAGGGGTTGCCCGAATCAGCAAAGAGCCCCGCCTTCTCGGCGGCATTGGGATTGCTGATTTATCCGCAGGTCGCCGGCATCGAGCATTTCGAGCCCCGGCGCAGAGTTGTGCTGCAGTCAACGGGTACCGACGGATACATGTCCCGTATGGGACGGTGGCTCCGTGAGAGTTTTTGAGTGCTTGCTGAACATCGGACACCAAGATGGCGCGGCGGCCAGACCGGGTGTCCGGAAATTGAAATAAACGGCGCGCGACACTGCGCTCCCAGTCGAGAGGCCAGACGATGACGATCAATCTTAAAGCTCCTGAATTGCGGGAACTGAAACCCCGCATCATGGTGGCGGGCATCGGAGGTGCCGGTGGCAACGCTGTCAACAACATGATCGAGTCCGGACTTGTGGGCGTCGACTTCATTGTCGCGAACACGGACGCGCAGGCGTTGACCGCGTCCAAGGCTGAGCGAATCATCCAGATGGGCTTGCAGGTGACCGAGGGCCTCGGTGCCGGCTCGCAGCCCGAAGTCGGGCGCGCGGCGGCGGAGGAGGCGCTGGAGGAGATCCGCGATCACCTCGCTGGCGCGCACATGGTCTTCGTCACCGCGGGCATGGGCGGCGGCACCGGGACCGGCGCCGCACCTGTCATCGCGCGGATGGCACGCGACATGGGCATTCTCACGGTCGGCGTTGTCACCAAGCCGTTCCAGTTTGAAGGCGTGCGCCGCATGCGCGTGGCCGAAGCCGGGATCACGGAGCTTCAGAAGGCGGTCGATACGCTGATCGTCATTCCGAACCAGAACCTGTTCCGCGTCGCCAACGAGAAGACCACCTTCGCCGACGCCTTTGCGATGGCTGACCAGGTGCTCTATTCGGGCGTCGCCTGCATCACCGACCTGATGGTCAAGGAAGGCCTGATCAACCTCGACTTCGCCGACGTGCGCGCCATCATGCGCGAAATGGGCAAGGCGATGATGGGCACGGGCGAAGCCTCCGGCGAGCGCCGCGCGATCCATGCGGCGGAAGCCGCCATTGCCAACCCGCTGCTCGACGAAGTGTCCATGAAGGGCGCGCGCGGGCTGCTGATCTCGATCACCGGCGGCAATGATCTCACGCTGTATGAAGTCGACGAAGCCGCCAGCCGTATTCGCCAGGAAGTCGACGAGGACGCCAACATCATCCTCGGCGCGACTTTCGATTCGTCGCTCGACGGCGTGGTGCGCGTGTCTGTCGTCGCCACTGGCATCGATCATCCAGCCAACGTCCGCGAGTTCACCGCGACGCAGGACCGCATCGCCGCCGTCACACAGAAGCTGCTCGACCAGACGCAGCCGCGCGGTTACCAGCAGCCGGTCAACACATCTGCCGCTCCGGCCCCTGTCGCCTATGATGCGCCGGTCGCGCCTGCGCCACTCGCCCATCAGCCCGGCATGCACGCGGCACCGATGGCGTCCGGCCATGGCATTGACCTGCAGCCGATGGCACCGAAAGCGGCCTATGCGCCGCAGCTGGCCGCGGAAGCCCCGCGCCCGCACGAATATCAGCAGCCCGCCGCCGCGTTCATGCCGCCGGTCCCCGAGCAGCCCATGCGCGCGCCGCGCATGCCGACGATCGACGATCTGCCGCGCCCGGGTCAGGCCCTGATGCACGCCCATGCTGCTCCGGCCCAGCAGGAGACGCCTCGCCGTTCTCTGTTTGATCGTCTGCTCGGTGCCAACAAGCAGAATGAGGTGCCCGCGCAGCGTCCTGTGCAGGCCCCGCAGCAGAATTTCGCCCAGCGTACGCAACAGGCACCGTCGGCCGTGCATCAGGAATATGGCAAGCGCCCCGCTGCCCCGCAGGCTGCGCGCCCGGCACAGGGTACGCTTGATTCGCATGGCAGGCCGGCACCGCAGCAGCGGATGAACGAGGAGGACCAGCTCGAGATTCCGGCCTTCCTGAGGCGCCAATCGAGCTGATTCCAGGCGTTCGCAAACAGCCAGAAAGATCGATGCCCGCGCCCATCAAGGCGCGGGCATAATTGTTTGAATTCACAGGTAAATTTCTAAGCAAGACGGTGCTGTAAAAGCATTATTTCCGACTGTAACATTGGGTAAGAAAGCGTGATTTGGTTGTGGCCCGGCCCGCGCGTAGCTTCCGGGACGTCGCAAGGCACTGAGCGCCCGGCGAGAATCAGTTACCTCTTCCCTTGGGAGAGTTCGGGGCAGCCTTAGCCGGCTCGGACCCCGCCAGAATACGGGCCGCAAAGTGGCCGAAAACAAGACGGTTTATGACCAAGATGAGGCATCGTCCGGAGTCGGGCCACTGGCCTGCCGACGACCAGCGAAGCGGAACTGAAATGAAGCTCGGAAAACAAACGACCTTGCGCAGCCGCGCCGTCCTGAAGGGCGCTGGCGTGCATTCGAACGCTCCGGTGCGACTTGTCCTGCATCCTGCCGAAGCAAATAATGGGGTGACCTTCTTGCGCACCGGATTGTCGGGCGGTCGCGAGCGGATCATCGAAGCGGTCTGGTCGAACGTCTCGATGACGGAGCTCTGCACGGTGATCGGCGATCCCGCCGACGCAAGCGTCTCCACCGTTGAACATCTTCTGGCTGCCTTTTCCGCCCTTGGCGTCGATAATGTGATGGTCGAGATTGACGGTCCGGAAGTGCCGATCATGGATGGATCTTCAGCCGACTTCGTTGCCGCCATCCGCAGGGTCGGCATTGAGGAAATGAGCGCGCCGCGCCGTTATCTGAAGATCCTCAAGACCGTTCGTGTCGACCAGGGCCGCGCTTTCTCCGAACTCCGCCCGTCCGAAAAGGGCTTTCGCCTTGAGGTCGAGATTGATTTCGCCGCGGGTTTGATCGGTCGTCAGAAGAAGACAGTCGATCTCGACGGTCGCATCTTCGAGCGTGACCTCGCCCGCGCCCGCACCTTCGGTTTCCTGCGCGATGTCGAGCGCCTCTGGAAGGCCGGCTTCGCGCTGGGTGCCTCGCTCGACAACACTGTGGCGCTTGACGACGAACGTGTCCTCAACCCCGAGGGTCTGCGCTGGCCAGATGAATTCGTCCGCCACAAGACCCTTGATGCCGTCGGCGATCTCGCACTTGCCGGCTCCCCGATCATCGGCACCTACAGATCATTCTGTGGTGGCCACAAGATGAATGTTGCTGTTCTTGCTGCGCTCTTCGCCGACAAGACCGCCTATGAGTTCATCGAACTGTCGACGCGTCGCGAAGCGGCTGGAGCCGAATTGCGTGTTGCGCAGCCGGTCTACGCTTCCTCACGCGGTTGAGGCGGGACAGGGCGCAGGCCGCGCCTGCGCCGCGTGCCGGCCCGTCCGGTGGCTGTCGGGCGACAGTCTCCAAATTGTTTCCTGCTTCGCCCCGCATCTTTTCTCCTGGATGGCGGTTTTGACTTGGCGCCGCCACAATTTCACGCGAGTGGATGACGTCATCTCACCTGTGGCGTGACGCCCGTGTTTAGGGTAAACAGCAATGCGCGCCACGCGCCGGACCTCTGAGTCCAAAACCAACGTCGACGAGCTTCGAGGCATGATGTCCGATTTCCGTGCGTCCCCATCGCTGATCCGCCGGGCCCGTTCGGGGCTGTTTTGTGTTGCCGTCACGCTGGGCGCGATGTCGCTGGCGGGCTGCTCCAGCCTCGATTCGCTGAATCCCTTCGGTGGCGAGAAATATGAGACCAAGCTTCTCCCCGATGTGCCGGCCGAGCAGATTTACGATCAGGGCCTTGCGCGCCTGCAAAAGCAGGACGGCGACGGGGCCGCGCGCAAGTTCGGTGAACTGGAAAAGCAGTTTCCCTATTCGCAATGGGCGCGCAAAGCACTGCTGATGCAGGTCTATTCGCAATATGAAGCCGGCAACTATGACGATGCTGCGGCCGCAGCGACCCGCTATATCGGCCTCTACCCGTCGAGCCAGGAAACGCCCTATGCGGCCTATCTGATGGGCATGTCCTATTACAAGCAGATCCCCGACATTTCCCGGGACCAGGAAAATGCCGAGCGCGCACTGCAGGTGTTCACGTCGCTCGTTCAGAAATATCCGAAGTCGGAATATGTCGCCGATTCGAAATTCAAGATTCAGGTGACGCGCGACCAGCTCGCCGGCAAGGAAATGTCGGTTGGTCGCTTCTATCTGGCCCGCAAGAATTATACGGCGGCGGTCAACCGCTTCCGCGAGGTGCTCGCCAAATACCAGAACACGCGCCATGCCGAGGAAGCCCTCTATCGTCTGGCGGAAGCCTATCTCGGCCTTGGTGTCACGACTGAGGCACAGACGGCGGCTGCCGTGCTCGGGCATAATTTTCCTGACAGCCAATGGTACCAGGACAGCTACAAGCTGCTTGCGAGCGGTGGCTTGAAGCCTCAGGAAAATCGAGGTTCGTGGATTTCGAAGGCCTTCTCGAAGATTGGCCTCGGTTAGCCAAACGGGGCGGGTCCTCCATGCTCGTCCAGCTTTCGATCCGCGACATCGTCCTGATCGACCGCCTCGACCTTGAATTTGGTCGGGGCCTCACAGTGCTGACCGGCGAAACCGGTGCGGGCAAGTCTATTCTTCTGGATGCCTTTTCGCTCGCGCTGGGCGGCCGTGGCGACGGGTCTCTCGTCCGCACGGGCGAGTCGCAGGGACAGATTACGGCTGTTTTCGATCTTGGTGCCGATCATCCGGCCCGGATCGCTGCCGCAGCGCAGGACATCGACTGCGAGGGCGATGTCATTCTCCGCCGCGTGCAAATGGCTGATGGCCGCACACGCGCCTTCGTCAATGACCAGCCGGTCAGCGTCCAGGCGCTGCGAACCATCGCCGCTCCGCTCGTCGAAATCCACGGACAGCATGACGATCGCGCTTTGGTCGATCCCGTGCGCCATCGCGCGCTGCTCGATGCGTTCGGCGGCCTGCAAGGGCAGGTCGAGGGCGTGCGCAAGGCCTTTTCCGATCTGAAGCAGGCGCGCATCGACCTCGTCGACGAGGAAGAGCGTGTCGCGCGTGTGCGCGCCGATGGCGATTACCTGCGCCACGCCCACGAGGAGCTGACCAGGCTCGCACCGCGCCTGAAGGAAGAGGAAGAGCTCGCCACCCGCCGCGCGACCATGATGCAGGCCGAGAAGGTCGCGTCTGAACTGCGTGACGCCAATGCGTCCCTGTCTGGCGAACATTCGCCGCTCGCCGCCCTGTCGGCGGTCATGCGCCGTCTCGAGCGCCGGGCCGCGCAGGCACCGGACTTGATCGAGCCCTCGGTGAAGGCGCTGTCCACCGCGCTCGATGCGCTCGATCTCGCGGCGCAGACGGTTGACCAGGCCCTGCGTGATTCCCGCTACGATCCGCGCGAGCTTGAAACCGTCGAGGAGCGGCTGTTTGCGCTGCGCGCCGCCTCGCGCAAATACAACACACCCGCCGACCAGCTCGCCGCACTGGCCGAGCGCTTCGGCCGCGACCTTGCCGCGCTCGATGCGGGCGAGGCGCTGCTGATCAAGCTCGCCAAGGCCGTGCAGGACGCGGCTGCGCGGTTTGATGCGGCGGCCGCCAAATTGTCCAAGGCCCGCATTGGCACCGCCACCTTGCTCGACAAGGCCGTGAACGCCGAACTCGCCCCCCTGAAGCTGGAGCGCGCCGTCTTCACGACGCAGATCGAAACCAACGCGCGGGAGCCGAACACGGACGGTATCGACCGCATCGAATTCTGGGTGCAGACGAACCCTGGCACGCGTGCCGGCCCGATGATGAAAGTCGCCTCGGGTGGCGAACTCGCCCGCTTCATGCTGGCCTTGAAGGTCGTGCTCGCCGATCGCGGCTCGGCCCCGACGCTGGTCTTCGATGAAATCGACACGGGCGTGGGCGGCGCGGTGGCGGATGCCATCGGCCAGCGGCTGGCCCGGCTGTCGGCACAGGTGCAGGTGCTCGCCGTGACCCATGCGCCGCAGGTCGCTGCGCGCGCGTCCGGGCATTTGAAGATCGCCAAGGGCGAGACCGGCAAGGGCAAAAGGGTGGCGACACGCGTCGAGCCGCTGCTCGAGGGCGCGCGTCAGGAAGAAATCGCCCGCATGCTGGCGGGCGCGACGATCACCGACGAGGCGCGTGCGGCGGCCCGGAAGCTGCTTCAGGGCGCGGGCTAACGCGCTGCGTCCCCGGATCCGTCATTGCGAGAAGCCGAAGGCGACGCGGCAATCCATCTTCGGATGGCTACCGAAAGATGGATTGCTTCGTCGCTTTGCTCCTCGCAATGACGAAGGTCACCTCCGGCGAATCTCCAGCGTGATGTCCCCGACCTTGACGCCCAGCTTCGAGACCACCGCGCGGTTCAGCACGCTGCCGTCGGGCTGCAAGCCCAGCACGTCGTCGAACGTCAGATCGTAGGACGACGTCTTGGTCTTGACGCTGGCCTGATAGGTCAGCCGGAAATTCGGCCCGTCGAGACGGCCCTGAGCGGTCCCGATGACGTCTTCGCGCGTGCCGGAATAGGTGGTCGGCCCGGTCTTCGTGAGCCGCCAGGTCTTGCGGTCCGTTTCACCGTCCGAATAAGTGAAATCCTCGACCAGCGTCAGGACTTGCCCGTCGAAACGGCCGTCGATGACCGCCTTCACGCCACGCCGGGAACCGTCGATGACGTTCACAAACTCGCCCTGCGCATAGGTTCTCCCGCGAAAGAAGACCTCGGGGACGAAGGCCTTGGCGCCAGATCTGGCATCCAGTTCGGGCGCGGTGGCGCATCCTGCGAGCGCGAGAGCGCCGATCAGCACAAGCCCGGTCTTCGCCATGCGTGACATCATGTCTGATCCCCTTTGCCTTGATTTAGCTATGTCTACGTTGGGCAGGGCGGCGCGGTTCAATGCGCGAGCGTCGGGCGAATCGACAAAATTGTGATTGCGCCGCAGATTGGCGGAAATGATTCTCTTTTTGTTCCGCTGCGGGCCGCCGCCGCGCAGGAAATAGCCCCGTGTCAGATCCGTTCAGTTTCGATGACCATGAACCCGCCCCGCGCCGTCCGCGCGACGACGAGGATCTGACCTATCGCCCCAGGGAGGGTGGGCTCGCCGCCCGCGCGCAGGCGCAGGCCACAGCGTCCCGCAGCGTCGATTATCTGGGCGTCCTGAACCCCGAGCAGCGCGCGGCAGTCGAGGCCATGGATGGCCCCGTGCTCGTGCTGGCGGGTGCCGGCACCGGCAAGACGCGCGTGCTGACCACACGCATCGCCCATACGCTCGCCACGGGCCGCGCCCGCGCGCATGAAATCCTCGCCGTCACCTTCACCAACAAGGCGGCGCGCGAGATGAAGGAGCGCATCGCCGTGCTGGCGGGACCGGCGGGCGAGGGCATGCCGTGGCTGGGCACCTTCCACTCGATCTCGACCAAGATCCTGCGCCGGCACGCGGAACTCGTCGGGCTCAAATCCTCCTTCACCATTCTCGATACCGACGATCAGATCCGGCTGATGAAGCAGGTCATCAAGGCCGAGGACATTGACGAGAAGCGCTGGCCCGCGCGCGCTCGCCCAGCAGATCGACTCGTGGAAGAACCGCGGGCTCGATCCGTCCCGCGTGCCGCCGGGCGAGGCGGCGGCCTTTGCCAATGGCAAGGGCGCGCAGCTCTACAAACTGTATCAGGACCGGCTGAAGACGCTGAACGCGGCGGACTTCGGCGACCTGTTGCTCGAAGCCGTGCGCCTCTTTCGCGAAAACCCCGACGTGCTGCGCCAATATCAGGAGCGCTTCCGCTACATTCTCGTCGACGAATATCAGGACACCAACACGATTCAATATCTCTGGCTGCGCCTGCTTGCGCAGGCGTCGGGTGCGAAAGCCCAGCAGAATGTCTGCTGCGTCGGTGACGACGACCAGTCGATCTATGGCTGGCGCGGTGCCGAGGTCGACAATATCCTGCGCTTCGAGAAGGATTTTCCGGGTGCCGTCGTGGTGCGGCTGGAGCGTAATTATCGCTCGACCGGCCATATCCTCGCCGCCGCCGCGCATCTTATCGCGCATAATGAGGGACGCCTCGGCAAGACCCTGTTCACCGATGGCGAGGATGGCGAGAAGCCGACCGTCACTGGCGTCTGGGATTCGGAAGAGGAAGCCCGCATCGTCGGTGAAGAGATCGAGCAATTGCAACGCAAAGGGCAATCGCTGGACGAGGTCGCCATTCTGGTGCGTGCCTCGTTTCAGATGCGCGAGTTCGAAGAGCGCTTCATCACGCTGGGCATGCCCTATCGCGTCATCGGCGGCCCGCGCTTCTACGAGCGTGCGGAAATCCGTGATGCGCTGGCCTATCTGCGCTGCGTGATGCAGCCCGCCGACGATCTCGCCTTCGAGCGCATCGCCAATACGCCCAAGCGGGGCCTGGGCGAGGCGACGCTGCAGCAGGTGCAGATCCATGCGCGCCAGCAGAACATTCCGATGCTGCAGGCGGCGCGCATGCTGTGCGAGACCGACGAGCTGAAACCCAAGCCGCGCGGCACATTGCGCGATCTGACCGCCGCCTTCGCGCGCTGGTCCACGCTGGTCGAGACCACGCCGCATCACGAAGTGGCGCAGACCATTCTGGAAGAATCCGGCTACACCGACATGTGGCAGAAGGACCGCACGGCGGAAGCGGCCGGACGGCTCGAAAACCTGAAGGAACTCGTCCGCTCGATGGAGGAGTTTCCAGATATGGCATCCTTCCTCGAACATGTGTCGCTGGTGATGGACGCCGATTCCAAGGGCGGCGGCGAGCGCGTCTCGATCATGACGCTCCATGCGGCCAAGGGGCTCGAGTTCGAAACCGTGTTCCTGCCGGGCTGGGAAGAGGGCCTGTTCCCGCACCAGCGCGCGCTCGACGAGAGCGGCCGCGCTGGACTGGAGGAGGAGCGCCGCCTCGCCTATGTCGGCGTGACCCGCGCCAAGCGCCGCGCCAAGATCATCTTCGCCACCAACCGCCGCATCCACGGCATGTGGCAGACGACGATTCCCTCGCGCTTCCTCGACGAGCTTCCCACGGCGCATGTCGAGGTGGTCGAGGCGCCGGGCGGCAATTACGGCGGCTACCAGCAATCGCGCTTCGCCTCGATGGACACGTATGACTCGAGCTATGCGACGCCGGGCTGGCAGCGCGCCCAGCAGCGCCGCAAGGACGAGACCAAGGGCGGCCCCAACGGCGGCGGCTTTCAGGAAAGCGCCAAGCAATGGGGGCAGGGCGACTGGACCCGCGCCGGTAAGGGCGACACGGGCAAAGGCCCGAAGCTGATCGAGGGCGAGCTGGTGGCGAAGTCCTCAGCTGTGTCGGGCTACACCAAGGGCGTGCGCGTGTTCCATCTGAAATTCGGCAATGGCACGATCGTGCTGGTGGACGGCAACAAGTTGACGGTGGAGTTCGACAAGGCCGGACGCAAGATGGTGCTGGAGAGTTTCGTTCAGGGGATTTGAGACCCCTCTCCCAGAGGAGACCTTTGCATAACCTCCCGCCGTCATTGCGAGGAGCGCAAGCGACGAAGCAATCCAGAATCCCGACATCTCGAAGAATAGACCTGTGCAACAGGCACTTATGGTTATCGCGCCCCATGCCTGCCGGTGAGCGGCCAAGGTCCGTTCCCGCATCGGCCAAAGATGGATTGCCGCGGAGCTCACGCTCCTCGCAATGACGAGCCTCACGGTCGCGAACACGTCACCTTGGTCGGCGTGCACGCAATTCCTGCCGTCGAGCATTGCGTTTCACCTTTCGCATCCGTCCGCACGCAGACCTGGCAGGCGTTGGTCCATTCCAGACAGGCCGCATTTTGCGCGCCATAGGTCGAGACATGCGGCTCCCGGGCCGGGGCCGGCATTTTGGGCGCGCTTGGCTCGTCCGCGAGAGCAGGGGCGGCGCAGAGAGCGAACAGGAGGGCGAGGCGGGTCAGCATGGCGTCAGCATAGCCCGGCATGACAGGCCCGCGCCAGCATGATAATCACGCGGCCATGCTCGAAGGTCTGCCCCCCAATAACGCCGCCCATGTCATGCGCCTCGTCACCGAGGAGGAGATTGCGCGCCAGATCGCCGATCTCGTCGTCGAGACGTTCGATCCCGCCGAGACTGCCGCCGCCGCTTTCGAACTGGAAGCCAACACGCGCGACTGGAACATCGGCCCGTGGGTGGTCGAGGTCTATTTCGGTGAGGCACCGGACGAGGACAATGTCCGTGACCTCATCGCCTGTGTCTGCGGACACGAACTGGCGGCACAGGCCACCTTTGGACGCGTCGCCGAGCAGGACTGGGTCAAGAGCGCCCTGGAGGGCCTGACGCCTGTGCGCGCCGGACGCTTTCTCGTGCACGGCTCGCACGATCGTGGCCGCACGCGCAACCACGAGATCGCGCTCGAGATCGAGGCCGCGCTCGCCTTCGGCACCGGCCATCACGGCACGACGCGCGGCTGTCTGCTGATGCTCGACGCCGTGCTGAAACAGCGCCGCCCGCGCCATGTGCTCGACGTCGGCACCGGCACGGGCGTGCTGGCGATGGCTGCGGCGCGCGCCTTGCGCCAGCCAGTCGCGGCCGGCGACATCGATTCGATTTCGGTCGAGGCCGCGCGCTCCAATGCCAGGCTCAACGGCGCGACACCGTGGATGCGCCCGGTCGTGGCGAAAGGCGCCTCGCATCCGGCGCTCCGCAATGGCGGGCCGTATGACCTGATCTTCGCCAATATTCTCGCGCGCCCCTTGCGTCAGCTCGCGCCCGATCTGGCGCGGCTCGCCGATGCGGGTGGCGAGATTATCCTCTCCGGACTGCTCGGGCGCGATGTGCCCGGTGTGCTGTCGGCCTATGCGGCGCAGCGGTTTTATCTGAAACGCCGGATCAATCTCGAAGGCTGGGCGACCTTGCTGATGACGCGCGGCGGGGCGCATCCGCGTCCGCTCTAGGGCGATTGCAGCGCTGGCGCGGATTGCCTAGTCTGCCGCCCATGTTCAAGAGCCATTTCCAGACCTTCAATGAATCGGCGGACCCCTCGCAGGGCCACGCGCGCGTGGGACTTTTGCGCGGCGAATTGCGCAAGCGCGGCTTGCAGGGGTTCATCGTCCCGCGCTCCGACGAACACCAGAACGAATATGTGCCGCCCGGCGCCGAGCGTCTGGCCTGGCTGACCGGCTTTGCCGGGTCGGCGGGATCGGCCATCGTGCTGCGCGACGCGGCCGCCATTTTCGTGGACGGGCGCTACACGATTCAGGTGCGTGCGCAGGTCGATGTGAAAATCTTCACGCCTGTCGCCCTTGCGGACACCACGGCGGAAAAATGGCTGGAGCAAAATGCGAAGGCCGGTGATCGCATCGGCTATGACGCCTGGCTGCTGACGCCGGGACAGGTGCGCCGTTTCACCGAGGCGGCCAAGGCCGCCGGTGCCAGCCTCGTGGCGGTCGAGGACAATCCCCTCGATCACGTCTGGAGTGACCGACCGGCGTCGCCGCTGGTGCCTGTGCGCCTGCATCCCAAACGCTATGCCGGCGAGGAGTCCGCACGAAAATTGCAGCGCATCGAAAAGGCGCTCACGCAGGTCGCAGCGCTGGTCGTCAGCGATCCCCATGCAGTGGCGTGGGCCTTCAACATTCGTGGGTCCGATGTCGCCCATACGCCGCTGCCGCTGGCCTTCGCGCTGATCGCCAAGGGCGGCAGGCCCGTGCTCTATGTCGATGCGCGCAAGCTGTCGGGCGATGTGCGCGCGACACTGGAAAGATTGGCTGACATTGCCGCGCCCGCGCAGCTTCTGGCCGATCTGACACGGCTGGGCGAGGAGGGCGCGACGGTGCGCTTCGACGCCACCACCGTCGCCGCAAAGCTCACGCAGACGCTGGAAAGCGCGGGCGGCGTGGCCGAGGTCGGCACCGATCCGATCGCGCTGATGAAGGCCTGCAAGAATGCCACCGAGATCAAGGGGGCGCGCGCTGCGCATCTGCGCGACGGCGCGGCCATGGTGCGCTTTCTCGCCTGGTTTGCGGGGGCGTCCAAGAGCGGCAAGCTGACGGAGATCGCTGCGGCGCAGGCGCTTGAGACCTTTCGCCGCGAGACGGGCAAGCTGAAGGATGTGTCCTTTCCCTCCATCTCGGGTGCGGGGCCCAATGGCGCCATCGTGCATTACCGGGTGACCGAGGCGAGCAATCGCATCATCGGCAAAGGGCTCTACCTTATCGATTCCGGCGCGCAATATGAGGACGGCACCACCGACATCACGCGCACGCTGTGCGTCGGCAAGCCCAGTGCCGAAATGCGCGACCGCGTCACGCGCGTGCTGAAGGGCCATATCGGCATTGCGCGTGCAATGTTTCCGAAAGGCGCGTCCGGCGCGCAACTCGACGTGCTGGCGCGGCTGCCGCTGTGGGAAGCCGGGCTCGATTTCGACCATGGCACGGGCCATGGCGTCGGCTCCTATCTCTCCGTACACGAGGGGCCGCAGCGCATCTCGAAAGTCAGTTCGGTGGCGCTCGAACCGGGCATGATCCTGTCCAACGAGCCGGGCTATTACAAGACTGGCGCCTATGGCATCCGCATCGAGAATCTGATCGTCGTGAAAAAGGCTCTCATCGCAGGCGCCGAACGCGACATGCTCGATTTCGAGACACTGACTTTGGCACCCATCGATCTGGCGCTGGTGGATGTGAAGCTGCTGAGCGCGGCGGAAAAGACGTGGCTCAACGCCTATCACGCGCGTGTCCGCGCGGAGCTGTCGCCGCTGGTGGATGCCAAGGCGAAGGCCTGGCTGAAAACCGCGACGGTGAAGGTTTGAGGTTGGAAACCCTTCTCCCAGAGGAGACCTTTGCGAA
>CAIWVR010000297.1 GCA_903916165.1 uncultured Hyphomicrobiales bacterium
CGAGAGCTGGCCGGCCAGACCCATCAGGCCGCCACCGCCGAACATGCCCATGATGCCACCGCCGCCACCGCCCGCATGGGCGGCAGCGAGATCAGCCGCGCCGGGAAGGGCGGCCAGAAGCATCTCGACCTGATCGGTCGGGCCGTCCTTTTGCAGGAAGGCCAGAATCATGCCCACGGCCTGTTCGGCGGTGGTGGCATCAATGCCGGCTTCCGCCGCGACCCGGTCAATCATCTCCTGCATGGCATCCTCATGTGATCGCATGGACAGGCACCCTTGTCGGGCCAGCCTGCTTTGAAATCAAGTGCGGGCGGTGCAGCGCAGCTGCTGGATCACGGAAAAAAGCTCGCCTATAAGAAGATATATTGCGCCTCTCGTAAGCGACGGGAGCCGAGGTGAAAAGGGCAAAGACGCATGGCGGATGATCCGAGGAACCAGCCCGGAAAGCTTCTCGTCGGGAAAAGCGAAGCCTATCAATATCTCCAGCTGTCGCTGGCCAATCGTCACGGTCTTGTCACAGGCGCCACGGGCACCGGCAAGACAGTGACTCTTCAGGTTCTGGCAGAGGGATTTTCCAACGCGGGTGTCGCTGTCTTTGCGTCCGACGTGAAGGGCGACCTGTCCGGCATCGCCATGATCGGCGACAGCAAGCCGCCCTTCGTGAAGCGTGCCGCCGACATTGGCGTGGCCTATCAGGCCGATGAATTTCCGGTCGTGTTCTGGGACCTGTTCGGCGAGCAGGGCCATCCCGTGCGCGCGACCATTTCGGAAATGGGGCCGCTGCTGCTGTCGCGCCTGCTGGAGCTGAACGATGTGCAGGAAGGCGTCCTCAACATCGCCTTCCGCGTCGCCGACGAGCAGGGGCTGCTGCTCCTCGACCTCAAGGATTTGCGGGCATTGCTGCAATATGTCAGCGACAATGCGGGCGACCTGAAGACGCGCTACGGCAATGTCGCGGCGACATCGGTCGGCGCGATCCAGCGGCAATTGCTGGTGCTGGAAAATCAGGGTGCGCTGAAATTCTTTGCCGAGCCCGCGCTCGACATCAACGACTTCCTGCGCAAGGACCGCGACGGGCGCGGCGTGATCAACGTGCTTGCCGCCGATAAATTGATGCGTTCGCCGCGTCTCTATGCGACCTTCCTGCTGTGGATGCTGTCTGAATTGTTCGAGACCCTGCCTGAGGTCGGCGATCTCGACCAGCCCAAGCTCGTCTTCTTCTTCGACGAGGCGCATCTGCTCTTCGACAATGCGCCCAAGGCGTTGATGGAGGCGATCGAACAGGTCGTGCGCCTGATCCGCTCGAAAGGCGTCGGCGTTTATTTCGTCACGCAGAACCCGCTCGACGTGCCCGAGGTCGTGCTCGGCCAATTGGGCAATCGCGTGCAGCACGCTTTGCGCGCCTTCACGCCGCGTGACCAGCGCGCGGTGAAGGCGGCGGCGGAAACCTTTCGGCAGAACCCGGCCTTCGACACCGGCAAGGCGATCACGGAACTGGGCGTCGGCGAGGCGCTCGTGTCGATGCTGGAGGGCAAGGGCACGCCCGCCATCGTCACGCGCGATCTCATCGCGCCGCCAGCCTCGCGTGTCGGGCCGATCACTCCGGATGAACGCGCCGGCATCGTGAGGAAGAGCCCGCTTTTGGGCAAGTATGACACCACCATCGACAGCGAGTCGGCTTACGAGACGCTGGCCAAGCGCGCGGGCAAGGGTGCCGCGGCGGCGGCACCGGGCGCAGAGCCCGCGCAGGATGGCGGCGGCGGCCTTCTCGGCCAGATCGGCGGTATGTTGGGTGGCGTGCTGGGCGGGGCGGCGGCCACCGGCAAGGGCCGCCAGCGCATGTCGACGGGCGAGATGATCGTCCGCTCCGTCGCGCAATCGGCCGCACGCTCGATCGGCACGCAGATCACGCGGGCGATCTTGCGCAATGTGCTGGGCGGCCTGATGAAGAGGTGAGTGGAAACCTTCTCCCGCCAGCGGGAGAAGGGCGCGACCGAATTAGATTGCAAAAGGAAACGCAGATTCATGACCGCCATCGACGCCGTCCTCGCCCGCATCGACCAGAACCGTGACGCAGCGCTTGCGCGCCTGCTCGGGCTGCTCGCCATTCCCTCCGTCTCGACCGATCCGGCTTACGCCGACGATTGCGCGCGTGCCGGGCAATGGCTGGTCGATGAATTGAGCGGGCTGGGTTTCGAGGCGTCGCTGCGCGCGACCGCAGGCCATCCGATGGTCGTCGCGAAAGTGAAGTCGAAGCGTCGCGACGTGCCCCATGTGCTGTTCTACGGCCATTACGACGTGCAGCCCGCCGATCCGCTGGAGCTGTGGGAGACGGACCCCTTCAAGCCGCATCTGTCGGACGATGGCCAGCGCATCGTCGGGCGCGGCTCCGCCGACGACAAGGGCCAGTTGATGACCTTCGTCGAAGCCTGCCGCGCCTTTCGCGAGGGCGGCGACTGGCCCTGCGACATCACCATCCTGTTCGAGGGCGAAGAGGAAACCGGCTCGCCGTCGCTGCCGGCATTTCTGGCCGCCAACGCGCAAGAACTCGCCGCCGACCTCATGCTCGTGTGCGACACCAACATGTGGAACAAGGACACGCCCGCCATCACCACCATGCTGCGCGGGCTCGTGCTGGAGGAGATCGTCGTGCACGGCGCCTCGCGCGACCTGCATTCGGGCATGTTCGGCGGCCCGGCGATCAATCCGATTCATGTCATCGCGCGCATGATCGCCGACATTCACGATGGGCGCGGCCGCGTTGCGCTGCCGAATTTTTACGACGGCGTCGAGGAATTGCCCGAGGATGTCGCGGAGCAATGGCACAAGCTCGATTTCAACGAGCGCGATTTTCTGGGGTCTGTCGGCCTGTCGGTGGCGGCGGGCGAACAGGATCGCTCGGTGCTCGAAAAAATCTGGTCGCGCCCGACCTGCGATGTGAACGGCATTTTCGGTGGCTATACGGGCAAGGGTTCGAAGACTGTGCTGCCCGCGCAGGCCTCGGTGAAATTCTCGTTCCGCCTTGTCGGTAGCCAAGATCCTGACAAGGTGCTGGCGAGCTTTCGTGACTTCGTGCGCGCGCGCACGCCGGCAGGCTGCCGCGTGGACTTTCTCTCGCATGGCGCCTCGCCCGCACTGGTGCTGCCGTTCTCGTCCGAGGCTCTGGGCCGCGCGCGCCGCGCGCTGCACGCCGAATGGGGCAGGGAGCCGGTGCTCTCAGGCTCGGGCGGCTCGATCCCGATTGTGGGCCTGTTCAAGAAGGATCTCGGCATGGACGCGCTGATGATCGGCTTCGGGCTGGATGATGACCGAATTCATTCGCCCAATGAAAAATACGAAGTGAGCTCGTTCCACAAGGGCGCGCGGAGTTGGGCGCGTGTGCTGGATGCTCTGGCGGGGTGATTCATCTTCGTCATTGCGAGGAGCCGCAGGCGACGCGGCAATCCATCTTCGGGTGATGGCCTTTAGATGGATTGCTTCGTCGCTCACGCTCCTCGCAATGACGAGGCAAAGGTCATGGGCGACAATGGCCGTCGTTGCGGGCGCTCCAATATTTTCGCCGAGAACCACAAACCTCAAATTCGTCATTGCGAGGAGCC
>CAIWVR010000298.1 GCA_903916165.1 uncultured Hyphomicrobiales bacterium
GCAAAAATGACGGCGTAGCATAATGCCATTTTGAGTGTTGGTCGCAGAACTTTAAACTTTGGGGGCGACGGGTTTTTTTCGGTTATGGTTGTCATGCCGGCCGACCCCTGCTGGGTGATCAAAAACTGATTTTAGTTCATTCTTGGCCGTGACGTCATTGTTACGGGGTGACGAAACCGGACTGTGTCATGGATTTGATTGCAGCAATTTTTCTTGGAGTGTGGTAATCCCCATGAGTTAAAGATGATCTTTTATAGCATTCACCTTCCAGCCGATGGGTTTTTTCTGAGCCTGTGTGAGAGATGTATGCAAACAAATTGCTATATTGTAGATATAATTGATTATGTCAATCTCAGACTTTTTATATCATTTCAGTAAGCATCAATCATTCTCACGGCTTGGTATTTTATCTTATGTGCGGCCACGTCAATTTCGTCTCCCATCCTTCTTGTTCAGATCAATATGCATGTGGCAAGCGCGTGATGCAATCTACCTTTTGCGGCAGGTATGTTGACTGGCAGCTGTCAATGCGGGCGTTTCCACACATGATGCCTTCCCCGGAAAATCGGTGGCGGGGCTCGTGATCCTCGTTATCCGGGACGTGGACGGGACCGAGGTGGGCCAGTCCGTGTTGTGACCTTATGCGAGCCTTATCTTCACGGCCGAACATGTATGCGCATAAAGCGACAGGCACCACGCGTGAGGCTTCCGTCGCATGCGTGGTGATGCCTACCGCAAAATGGCAGGGTCATGATCCTGACGCTGTGGTTCTTGGACGCGGCATGGTCGTATCACAAGGCTGACATCTCGGTGGGTCCTCTGGCCATCTAGGCAATAAATTGAGTCCTGCCAATTTAGGCCGACAGGTTTCCCGCTGCTATAGTCCAGGGGGAATTGCGGGGAACTTCCTTAGGTCTGTGCCTGGAACGATCCCGAAAACTTATCTTATCATGATGCGCCGCCGCTCATAATATGTGCTGCCTTTGGCTTTTTCTTCTCCAGTGCGTGCTGGTTGCGAGCAGGCAGGTCTTGTTCTGGCTGCGTCGCTCGCAGGCAATGATGAGCCGCACCAAAGCTTGAAACGCTTCGCTGGCTGAGTTTTCGGGACTGGAGAGGCGATAATAAGAAGCCCGCTGCATCATCGACGCAGCGGGCTTTTTCTTGCCAGATGGGAAATCGGGCAGGCAACTTTCGCGGCGCTGCTTATGCTAGAGGGAGTAAATATAGGCGGTTGAGATGCCATGCTGTTGCGCGAGTTCGGATACTGAGACACCGCGCTTGCGCTCCGCCTTGAGCAGCTTGCGGAACGCCGCCAGGTCCTTGCCGGTGCGTCGAACGCGCTTGTTTGCGCTCTTTTTCGCCGTTTCGGCTACAGGCGGATTGGTCTCCGCGCGTGAGATCAGGTCCGAAGCAATTTTGACGATTTGCTGAAGTTTGGAAAGTTCGCGCGCAGAAAGTGACATATTGGCCCTCAACTTGTTTCGGCCCGGTGAATTGCACATTTATGCACATCCTGCAATCATTAATTGCAGGATGTGCATAAGTTAGCCGGTGGACCTAAGCCATTGCCGCGCCGATAAGAACGGCCGCCATGGTCAAGAGGTCAATCGAATGTGGCAGAGGTGACGTTGGACTTTTTGTTCCAGCGGATTGTGATCTTGCGGATGTCGCACAGATTGATGTCTTGCCAAACCGCCTCGGAATCGTCTTCCTCATAGACGACCTTCAGGTCCCAATGGCAGACGCGGCCGGCATTGCTGAAGGTGATCTTTTGTGAGGCACCATCCTCCATGGCGTCGTCTTCGTTCTCAAGAAGATCGTCGCCCCAATGATCGGCCTTGGCCGGGGAAATGTAGATCTCGCTGAGGGCATAGCCCGTCTTGTTCACGAGGATGAAGTCTTGCGCGCTCTGGGCCTGGACCGGCGCTGTAGCGAGGGTGGACAGGAGCAGGACGGCGGAAAGCAGGAATTTGTTCATGATATAACCCTGAATAGAGCAGTGACGGCGAGAGTTTAGCTTTTCAGGGAGTGGGCCTTCAACTTTTTTTGCAGCGCATTTCCGCGTATTTTTGAGATTTGGAAAAGAAGGCGTCAAGCTGGGGCTTGTTCGGGGGAGACCTGAGGAGTTTCATCTCGGGTCGATTGCACATCATAGGGTCCAGCCTGCTCAGGGACGTCATCATAATGGCTTTTGAACGAAGTTTTGTGGTCTGTGGAGGGGTAAGCCAGCTGCCGGATGGGCATCCAAAGGGACGCTTGGGCCTCCGACAACGCCAAGCGCAACCGTGGCCGGATGCTCAACGTCTCTTGCAGGGAGGGAATCATAAAATTTCCCGGCAGGGGCTGGCGGACGTTCGGGCTGCGCGTCATCTGCCGGTTGGCCGGGACTGACAATTCCGACAGGTCCGATTAAGATGGCACCAGTTTCAGCGCGTGAAAATGGATGAGCCACATGAGCGACGACACCCGCGACAGCAATGGGACCATTCTTAATGACGGTGATTCCGTGACGCTGATCAAGGATCTCAAGGTCAAGGGCACATCAGTGACGCTGAAGCGCGGCACGCTCGTAAAAAATATTCGGCTGACTGGCGATGCGGAAGAGATCGAGTGCAATGCCGACAAGGTGAAGGGTCTGGTTCTGAAGACCGCCTTCCTGAAGAAAGCCTGAGCGCCTTGCGATGCGACGAGGTGGCCCGGATGAGGTGTCTCATGCGGGAGCATATGATGATGCTGGCTGGTTGAAACGGCGGACGGGATCGCTTTAACTGTCGAGGTCCATCTCTGACCGTGAGGTATCCGTGTCCGTGCAGGTACATGATAAAATTCCTGTCTGGTCCTGGTTGGCGCCCTTGGCGGCGCTGGTTTTTCTCGGCTTTCAGGTCGCGGATCTGCTGGCTGCCAGCCATCCTTTGACGCTCGGTGCGGCAGCGGTCCTGCTGGGCGTCGTGATTTTCGCCGCCGTGCATCATGCGGAAGTGCTCGCGGTCAGGGTCGGGGAGCCATTCGGCTCCATCCTGCTCGCGATTGCTGTCACGATCATCGAGGTCGCGCTGATCCTGTCGATCATGCTGTCGGCGGGCGAGAATGCGAGCGCGCTGGCGCGCGACACGGTGTTTTCCGCCGTGATGATCGTGCTGAATGGCGTGGTCGGCCTGTGCCTGCTGGTTGGCGGCAACCGCTTTCATGAACAGAGCGTGCAGATCCAGGGTGCCTCGGCCTCGCTGGGCGTGCTCGGCACGCTGGCCACGCTGGCGCTCGTCCTGCCGAATTTCACGACGACGACGCCGGGGCCGTATTATGCGCCCTCGCAGCTCATCTTCGTCGGCGCAGTTTCGTTGTGCCTCTATTTCGTGTTCGTCTTCGTGCAGACCGTGCGGCACCGCTCCTATTTTCTGGAGGACGCCGCACTGCCCGACGATGCCGTGCCAGCCATCAAGCCCAGTCGCACCCTCGTCTGGGCCAGCGCCCTTCTTTTGCCGGTGGCTTTGGGCTGTGTCGTGCTCATCGCCAAACTGCTGTCCACTCCGCTGGATCGCGCGGTGGCGGCGGCGGGCCTGCCAAATGCGGTGGTCGGGGTGGTCATTGCCGGCATTGTTCTGCTGCCGGAAGGCATTGCCGCGCTGAACGCCGCGCTTGCAAACCGCCTGCAGGGCAGCGTCAATCTGGCCCTGGGCTCGGCCATCGCCAGCATCGGGCTGACGATCCCCGCCGTCGCCGTTGCATCGCTGGCTTTGGGCACGCCGTTGACGCTGGGGCTGTCATCGGCGTCGCTCGTCCTGCTGGTCCTGACGCTCTACATTTCGGCGCTGTCGCTGGTGACGGGGCGCACCACCATCATGCAGGGCGCCATTCACCTCGTCATTTTCGGCGTCTTCCTGCTGATGACCGCCGTGCCTTGAGGCGTCCAGCCGCTCACAGCTTGAAGATTGTCCTCAGGCTCTCGCGCACGCTGGCGCGCGCGGCTTTGGCCGCCTCGGCATTGTAGCCCGCATGCGGTCCGCGCTCGACGCAGGGGTCCGTGTAGGTAAAAGCCTGCCCGGTCTTCATGTTGGTGATCTGGCCGAGCGGTTCTTCCTTCAGCACGCAATTGCGCACCGTCATGGATCGCGCGGACAAGGTCGGTTTCGGCGGGCCGAGCGGGCCGTCGAAGGAATGCGCGGCGTCCTTGTAGAGCGAGATCTGCACGTCGCGTCCGGCGGCTTTCAGGCGGTCGACGAAGGTCACGCACTGGGCGGCCGGGTTGTAATCGTCGATGTCGCCGTGATGCATCCGGATCGGCACCGGCTTCACCTTGGTGTCGTCGACGAAGGTCGTCACGCAATCCGCATAGAAGGGAAAATAGGCCGCGAAATCGACGCCCGATTCATTCCACAGGGCGTGAAAGCGCTCGAGGCTGGCGTAGAGCGTCGACTGGCCGCCGCGCGAAAAGCCGATCAGGGCCACACGCGACGTGTCGACGCGCGGATGATCCTTGATCCTGTCGAGCGCGCGATAGGTGTCGAGCACCATGTTGAGGCGTCCCAGCAGACCCTGATTGTCGCTGGTGGCGACAATGCCGCGTCCGGTGAAGGCGTCGATCATCAGGGTCGAAACGCCCATTTGCGCGAACTCCCGCGTCCAGAGCTCATGGCCGCCATTGAGTGCGCCCGATCCATGCAGAAGCACGACGAGCGGTCGCTTGCCTGCTCCTTGCGCAATGTGCAGTTCGGCCGCGAGCAGCGTCGGCTTGGCGACGCTCTTGTCGCCTTTCAGGAAGGCGCTGTCGGGCAGGGTCAGCGACTCAAAGGGGATCAGTTCGATGCGTGCGGGCAGGGAGGGCAGCGCCTCGTCCGCCACGGCCGGCGCAGCTGCGCCCAGTGTGAAGCCGGCCATCATGCCAGCCAGAACCCACTTGCACATCGTTCCCATGCTCGTCTCCCCCCATGCCCTGTGTTTGGTCAGCTTGTCATGGGCCAGCAGGCCCGGCAAGGCACGGGCGCCGGCAGGGTTCATGCAGCGGGTTCATCGGTTCGGTCCGTCTGTTGATTTCCGTTTCGCGCCTGTCCCGCCTATGTTGTTGCTGAAATTGTTTGACTGAGAGACCCCATGAAATCCTTCCTGCCCCGCCTGCTTCTCGCCGCCTCCCTCACCGCCGCGGTGTCGTTCGTTGCCGCCATGCCCGCGCAGGCGGTCGATCTGACGGCCAAGACCATCACGCTGCTCGTGCCCTTTCCGACCGGGGGAGGCGTCGACTTATGGGCGCGTTTCAATGCGCCGCTGCTGTCCAGGCATCTGCCGGGCAAGCCGACCGTGCTGGTGAAGAATATGCCCGGCGGCGGTTCTACGGCGGGCGCGAATTTCTTCCAGGTGAGCGCCAAGCCTGACGGGATGACCGTTCTGGCGAGCTCCGCTTCGACGCAATTCCCCTATCTGCTGGGCGATCCGCGCGTGAAATATGAATATCAGGACTGGCGCGTGGTGCTGGCGGCACCCACCGGCGGGGCGGCCTATGTCAGCTCGAAATTCGGCGCGAAGTCGATCCGCGACATCGACAAGCTGCGCGGCAAGGAGCTGTTTTTCGCCAGCCCTGGACCGACAGCGCTGGAACTTGTGTCGCTGCTGGGTTTCCGCCTGCTCGATCTCAATGTGAACCACATTTTTGGCGTCGTCGGCCGCGCCGAGGGCCTGCTTGGCTTCGAGCGCGGGGAGTTCACCATCGATTCGCAGACGACCACCGCCTATCTGCGCCGCAGCGCCGGTCTCGTGAAGGATGGCGTGGCCACGCCGCTGTTTTCCTGGGGCGTGATCGACAAGGACGGCAACCTCGCGCGCGATCCGAATTTCCCCGATCTGCCGCATATCGGCGAGGCTTACGAGATCGTGCACGGCAAGAAGCCGGAGGGCGTGGAATGGGAGGCTTTCAAGGCCTTCCTGATCTCGGGCTTTCCGGCGCAGAAGCTCATGCTGCTGCCCAAGGGCACGGCGGACGATATCGTCGAGACCTACCGGGCGGCGGTGCGCGATCTGCTCAAGGACCCGGATTATCTGTCCAAGCGCGACGAGGTGATTGGCGAATATGAGCAAGTGACCGATGCGGCGGCCGAAAAGCTGTTCAAGGCCGGCACGACGATTTCGCCACAGGCCCGCGCCTGGACGCGCGCGTTCCTTGAGAAGACCTATCAGGTGCAGTTCAAGGAATAGGGGGGGCCCAAACCCTCTCCCGTTGGGAGAGGGCGGACTCGGGGCTTAGCCCCGAGCCGGGGTGAGGGGTTACTGCCCTTGTAGCTGAGATCGCATCCCCTCATCAGTCTGCTTCGCAGCCCGCTTCTCCCTCTGGGAGAAGCGGGCGCTTCGCGCCTATTCCTCCATGATCTTCTGCATGCGCGCGACGACGGTGGCGTCGGCGTTGGCGGCTTCCGCCACGATCTTGGCGAGCGAGGCACCGTCGAGCGGCTCGAAGTCGAGATTGCTCTTCTTCACTTCGGCGAGCAGTTCCGGATCTTTCATGGCGGCGTCGAAGGCCTTGCGCAGTATGGCGACACGGTCGGCTGGTATGCCGGGCGGTCCGAGAATCGACCGACCGATCTCGGCACTCGACACGGCAAAGGACAGGAGCTTGCGGTCGGCGTCATTGTTGGCGAGTTCGACCAGCGTCGGCACGTCCATCAGCTCGGGCGAGCGCTGCGTGACATATTGCACCAACAGCACGGCCTTCTTTTCGGTCAGCCAGTTCATGCGTGTTGTCTTCATCGTGTTCCACGACGTCAATGAGGCATCGGTCTCGCCGCGCTCCACCGCCAGCAGGCCATCGGTCGAGCCGGGGAAGCCACGGATAATCTTGAACTGCGTGCCAGCAACCTCGTTCATGAGCTTCGGATAGGTGTCGGACGGCGAGCCCGGGCCCGTGCTGGCGGTCGGCACGACGACCGTCCTGGCCCCGGCAATCGTCCGGCCCTCGGTGCGGGTCGACACAACCTGCACTTCGACATTCGAGGTGACGCGGCCGATCCAGTTGAAATCGGCGGCCTTGAACTGCACGCCCTTGGACTTCAGCGCCTCGTCGATGGCGAGCGTCTGCGACACGGTGCCCAGCGCCGTGCCGTCCTTGGGGGCGATGCGGTAGAGCCAGTTGGATGCCGTGAAGGAGCCGGCACCTGGCATGTTGGAGGCGACCATATTGGGCTGGCCGGGGATGTGGCGAGCCATGAAGCGCGTCACCATGCGGCCGAACAGGTCATAGGTGCCGCCCGGCGCAAAGCCGATGTAGACGGCGATCGTCTTGCCCTTGAACATGTCCTCGTCAGAGGCGCGGGCACCCCCGGTCAGGGCGGCGGTGAGCGCGAGGCCGCAGGCGAGCGTGGCTGCCGGGCGATGGGTCTTCATTTTGTTCTCCCAAGTTTTCTAATGCCACACTCGTTGCCCGCGTGGCCGAAATCAAGCGTGCGGCGAAAAAGTGAAGCTTGCGGCCAGACCTCAAGGGGTCAGCCATGTTCTCGCCACCTTGGCTGTGGCACTATAGGAACCATCGAATCATGGCGGGCTTTGAGATCATGTTGAAATTATCCACGTCCCTCTTCGTCATCGGCGCATTGTCGCTGACGCTGGCTGGCTGCGCCTCCACCGGCCCGGCGGCTCCGAATGTTGCCGTCATGCCGGGCAAGGGCGTCCCCTATGCGTCCTTCCAGCGCGATGACGATTTCTGCCAGATGAATGCCCAACGCACGATCGGCTATCAGTCGCCCGGCGAGGCGGCCAATGACCAGGCCGTGAAAAGCGCCGCCATCGGCACGGGTCTTGGTGCGCTGGCGGGTGCGGCCATCGGCTCGGCCTCCGGCAATCTCGGCCGTGGCGCGGCGATTGGTGCGGGCACGGGCCTGCTGGCCGGCGCGCTCGTCGGGTCCAGCGGTGCCAGCGAAGCGGGTGGCGCGGTGCAGGGCCGTTACGATCTGGCTTACGCGCAGTGCATGCGCTCGCGCGGGCATGAGGTGATCTCGCAGGCACCGCCGCAGCGCGAGGTCGTCTATGTCGAGCGCCGCGAACCGGTCTATGTCTATCCGCGCCCCTATGGCTGGGGCCCGGGCTACCGCCGTCCCCATTATTATTGAGACGATGACGCGGCCTTTTATGGCCGCGTTTTCATGTGAGGCGGTTGAGGAAGCCCGCAAAGCTCATCAGACCCTCGGGCCAGGGGCCGTGGCCTGAATCCATATTGATATGGCCGGCCTCGCCCGCATCCAGAAGGGCCGCACCCCAGGCTTTGGCGAGATCTTCAGTCGCCTCATAATCCGCATGCGGATCGTTGCGGCTGGCCACCAGCAGGGCGGGGAAGGGCAGCGGTTCGCGCGGATGCGTCTGAAAGCCGCCGAGCTCCAGCGGATGGGCGCGCAACCAGGCTTCCGAGGGCGGCGCGACGAGATAGGCGCCCGCCACCTTGCCCGCCCCAAAATCCCGCGCCGCATGGCCGACCGCCAGCGCGCCCAGCGAATGGGCGACAAGGATCACGGGTTTCTGGGCCGCATTGACGGCGTCGCGCACGGCCCCCGTCCAGCTGGCGTGATCGGGCCGGTGCCAGTCGGCCTGGTCCACCCGCCGCGCTGTCGACAGCTTCTGTTCCCACCGCGTCTGCCAATGGTCGGGACCGGAATTGCCGAGACCCGGAACGATGAGAATGTCGGCGTCGGACGTGCGCATGGCTGGACTTTCGCGTGGAGTGACTTGCCCGCAGATAGGCACGGCGACCGGGCGTGTCGAGTGTCAGCCAAGCCGCGACAGCGCCGGAAATGTCTCCAGCAGCCAGAAGCTCATGCTCTGCATGACCCCGGTGAGAAAGCCGATACCGGTGAGAACCAGCAGCCCGCCGACGACTTTTTCCACCTTGCCGAAATGCCGCTTGAAGCGACTGATGAAGGCCATGAACGGCTCGATCGCCAGAGCCGCGAGCAGGAAGGGGACGCCGAGCCCCGCCGAATAGGCACCCAGCAGCACCATGCCGCGCGTGACCGTGTCCTCCGACCCCGCCACGGCGAGAATGGCGGCCAGAATCGGGCCGATGCAGGGCGTCCAGCCGAAGGCGAAGGCGAGGCCCATCAGATAGGCGCCCCAGAGTCCGACCGGCTTTTCCACCTGCACGCGCTTTTCGCGATACAGGAAAGCGAAGCGAAACAGCCCCAGAAAATGCAGGCCCATGGCGATGATGGCGAAGCCCGCCAGTGCCGACAGCACATCGAGATGCGCGCGGATGACCTGCCCGAACAGCGAGGCGGTGGCGCCCAGCGCGACAAAGACGGTGGAAAAACCGGCGACGAACAGGATGGCGGCCAGAGCCACATCGCGCCGCGCGGTCTTCACGCCCTTGTCGGCGAGCTCCTCCAGCGTGGTGCCCGCGATGAAAGTGAGATAGGGCGGGACCAGCGGCAGCACGCAGGGGCTCAGGAACGAGAGCACCCCGGCAAGGGCGGCGGCGGGAAGGGTGACATCTGTGGCCAAAAGGCGACCTCTGCGGTTGGGACTCATGGTGTGTAGCGGATGCGCGACCGTCCTCAAAGGAGGCAAAGCCGCGCGGTCGCAATCAACGTGGAGCCGCCGCGCGGATGTCCAGGGCCAGGGTCAAGGCACCGACCAGAGCCGCCGCCATGGCGAGCGTCAGTGCTGCAAGGCAGGTTGTCGATCCATAGGCTTCGATCAGCCAGGAGGCGGCATAGGGCGCCGCCGCGCTGGAGATCAGCGTCGGCATGGCAAGACGTCCCATCCAGATGGGGTACCGGTCCGGTCCGAACAAGGCGAGGGGCATGGTGCCGCGCGCAATCGAATTGAGCCCGTTGCCCGCGCCATAGGCGATCAGCGCGAGTGCGGGAAGCGGCATTTGCGCGGCCAGCAGCCCCAGTCCGATGCCCGCCATGCCGACGGAGGCGAGCAGGGTCCAGATCGGATGGCCGCGTCCGCGCAATCCCGTTTCGACGAGGCGGGCGGCGACCTGCGAGGGGCCGATGACCGTCGCCAACCAGACGGCCGCGGTCGTGTCGAGGCCAATGGACCCGAGCAGGCCGACGATATGGACCGAAACGGCTGACATGACGGCTGAGGCCAGCGTCAGCGTCGTCGCCAGCACAAGGAAACGCCGCAGGTCGGTCAAGCTGGCGCGCACAGGTGCGTGTTCATGCGCGTCGACCGGTCTCTCCTCACGACGGTCAACCGGAATACAGGCGAGGATCAAGGGCAGCGACACGAAGGCATGCGCACAGGCATAGGCGAGGCAGGCCTGCCGCCAGCCATACTGGGCTGACAGTGCGGCGGTGATCGGCCAGCAGATTGTCGAGGCGAAGCCGCCAAACAAGGTGAGCGTGGTGATCGCCTGCCGCGCCTTGGCCCTGTAGATGCGGCCAAGGGTAGCGAAGGCGGCGTCATAAAGACCGCAGCCCATGCCGACGCCGATGACGCACCAGGCCAAAAAATAGTCAGCCAGGTTCGACAC
>CAIWVR010000299.1 GCA_903916165.1 uncultured Hyphomicrobiales bacterium
CCGCGTCGCCCGTGACGCGCAGCGTGAATTCGTTGAAGAAGGTCTCGTTCAAGACCTTCACGCCCTTCACACCCGCGAGCATCTCGGCGAGCTTCACCGCATGGGCGTGATTGATGCGCGCGAGCCTTTTCAGCCCTGCTTCGCCCAGCAGGCTCATGTGGATGGTGAAGGCCAGCGAACAGAGGCCCGATTTGGTGCTGATGTTCGACGTCGCCTTGTCGCGGCGGATGTGCTGTTCGCGCGTCGACAGCGTCAGCACGAAGCCGCGACGGCCTTGCGCATCCGTCGTCTCACCGCACAGGCGCCCCGGCATCTGCCGCACATATTTCTGCCGCGTCGAAAACAGGCCGACATAGGGCCCGCCAAAATTCAGCGCATTGCCGATCGACTGGCCCTCGCCCACCACAATGTCAGCGCCCATCGCGCCGGGCGATTTCACCGCGCCCAGCGACACGGCTTCGGTAAACACCGCGATCAGCAAAGCCCCGTGCGCGTGGCACTTTGCGGCAATGTCCGTCAGATCGCGCAGATTGCCGAACACATCGGGCGACTGCACGACGACGCAGGAGGTGTCCCTGTCGATCTGCGCGGCGAGATCCTCGCGCGCGAAAACATCGGGCGCGAGCGTGATCGTCTCGTCGCCGGCGAGGCCCGATTGCGTGCGCACGACATCGGCATAATGGGGGTGCAAGCCGCCCGACAGCACCGCCTTGCGGCGCTTGGTGATGCGATGCGCCATCAACACGGCTTCCGCGCAGCCGGTCGAGCCGTCGTACATGGAGGCATTGGCGACCTCCATGCCGGTGAGCAGCGCGACCTGCGTCTGGAATTCGAACAGATATTGCAGCGTGCCCTGCGCAATTTCCGGCTGGTAGGGCGTGTAGCTGGTGAGAAATTCCGAGCGCTGGATCAGATGATCGACGCTGGCTGGCACATCATGCTTGTAGGCGCCCGCGCCGACAAAGAAAGGCACGCTGCCCGCCGCGACATTGCGCGCGGCGAGTTTGCCCAGATGGCGCGCGACCTGCGGTTCCGTCTTGCGGCGCGGCAGGTCCAGCGTGTCTTTCAGGAGCAGCGCGGGCGGGACGTCGGCGAAGAGCTCGTCGATGTGCGACACGCCGATGCGCGCCAGCATGTCCTCGCGGTCGGATGCGGAGTGCGGCAGATAACGCATGATCTTGGCCCCTAGCAGCAGCTTTTGACGAAGGCGGCATAGGCCGCCTCGTCCATCAGCGCGTCGAGCTGCGTGGCGTCGCTGACGCGCAGCTTGAGGAACCAGCCTTTGCCGGCCGCATCCTCGTTGACGAGTGCAGGCGCGCCTTCGAGTTCCGCGTTCACGGCGACGACTTCACCCGCCACCGGCGCATAGACCTCGCTCGCTGCCTTCACGCTTTCGACCACCGCCGCCTGCGCGCCTTGTTCCAGCGTGACGCCGGCCTCCGGCAACTCGACGAAGACGACGTCGCCCAGTTGCGACTGCGCGTAATCGGTGATGCCGACAATGGCGATGTCGCCGTCGACGCGGATGTATTCATGATCCTTGGTGTAGCGGGTCTGCGACATCACGAGCCTCGGAAGTAGCGGGTGGGAACGAAGGGCATGGAGACGACGCGGGCCGGCAAGGGCTTGCCGCGCACGAGGATGGAGAGTGGCGTGCCCGGCGCGGATGACGCGCTTTCGACAGAACCCATGGCGATCGGCCGCCCGAGCGAGGGCGCGAACCCGCCCGAGGTGACGCGCCCGACGATGGCGCCCGTGCTGTCGGCAATCTCGGCACCCTCGCGCGCCGGTGCCTTGCCGTCGAGCGCGAGCCCGACGCGCTTGCGCGGCGCGCCGTCGGCGATTTGCGCCTGTACGATCAAAGTGCCCGGAAAACCGCCTTCAGCGCGGCGTCGCTTCGAGATCGACCACAGGAGATCGGCTTCGGCGGGCGTCGTCTCTTCATCGATGTCATGGCCATAGAGGCAAAGGCCCGCCTCAAGCCGCAGCGAATCGCGTGCGCCGAGTCCGATGAGCTTCACGCGTTCGTCGGCGAGGAGAGCCTGCGCGAAACTCTCCGCTTGCGCGGGGGGCAGCGAGATTTCGAAGCCGTCCTCGCCCGTGTAGCCGGAACGCGAGACGAACAGCGCGACGCCGTCATGTGTGACA
>CAIWVR010000300.1 GCA_903916165.1 uncultured Hyphomicrobiales bacterium
CCGATACGCGCCCGCTCGGTGATGTTCTGCGGCGTGCGAATGCCGGCCACCACATCCTCGCCCTGCGCATTGACGAGGAACTCGCCATAGAGCTCATGCTCGCCGGTCGAGGGATTGCGCGTGAAGGCGACGCCCGTGGCCGAGGTCTCGCCCATATTGCCAAACACCATGGCCTGCACATTGACCGCCGTGCCCCACGAGGCCGGAATGTCATTGAGCTTGCGATAGGTGATGGCGCGCTGGTTCATCCACGAGCCGAACACGGCACCGATGGCACCCCAGAGCTGTTCATGCGGATCCTGCGGGAATGGCTTGCCGGTGGCCGTCTCCACCTTGGCCTTATAGCCCGCAATCACGATCGCCCAGTCGGCGGCCGAGAGATCAGTGTCGAGCATGTAATTGTGGTGATCCTTGAACTCCTCAAGAATCTCTTCGAATTCATGATGATCCACGTCGAGTACGACATTCGAATACATCTGGATGAAGCGGCGGTAGGAATCATAGGCAAAGCGCTCGTCGCCGGCGCTTCTGGCGACGGCATCCACTGTCGCATCATTCAGGCCGAGGTTGAGAACCGTGTCCATCATGCCCGGCATCGAGGCGCGGGCCCCCGAGCGCACCGAGACGAGCAGCGGGTTTCCCGGATCGCCGAAAGCGCGGCCGGTGATCGTGCCTACATGTTTCAGCGCGGCCTCGACATTGGCCCTGAGCTCGTCCGGATATTTGCGGCCGTGATCGTAGAAATAGGTGCAGACGTCGGTGGTGATGGTGAAGCCGGGCGGAACGGGCAGGCCGAGATTGGACATTTCCGCCAGATTTGCGCCCTTGCCGCCCAGCAAATTGCGCATACCACTGTCGCCTTCGGCCGTGCCATCACCGAAGGTATAAACCCATTTCGTCATTGTCACTGGTCCTTGGCAGGGGTGAACAGGGGCACCGGGCCCAATAAGCAGACTTTCTCTAGGCTCTGGGCGGGGATAGATCAATTCACCAAATGGCTCCCGGCCCTGCACGCGCATGTTCATGGGCAAGATCTACGCCGCAAGCCCTGATTGGCAGGCTGGCTCCTGTGGTGATATGCACGCGACGCACTATGTAAATCTTGGTGCCCGACGACCTGAACAGAGCAAAAATTTTGCAGAATCCCTCCAAGACGCCCCTCCTAGACCAGATTGCCAGCCCGGAGGATCTTCGCCGGTTGCCGGAGGCGGACCTTCGCCAGGTCGCTGCCGAATTGCGCAGCGAGACCATTGACGCCGTGTCCGTCACCGGCGGGCATCTGGGTGCCGGGCTTGGCGTGGTCGAACTCACGGTCGCCATTCATCATGTTTTTGACACGCCACGCGACCGTCTGATCTGGGACGTCGGCCACCAGGCCTATCCGCACAAAATCCTGACTGGGCGTCGCGACCGCATCCGCACGCTCCGCCAGGGCGGCGGCCTGTCCGGTTTCACCAAGCGAACCGAGAGCGAATACGACCCGTTCGGTGCCGCCCATTCGTCGACCTCGATCTCGGCTGGCCTCGGCATGGCTGTGGCGCGCGATCTCGACGGCCGCCACAACAATGTCATTGCGGTCATCGGCGACGGCGCCATGTCGGCGGGCATGGCCTTTGAGGCCATGAACAATGCCGGCGCCATGCACTCCCGTCTGATCGTCATCCTCAACGACAATGACATGTCGATTGCGCCCCCTGTGGGTGCCATGTCGGTCTATCTGGCGCGGCTCAGTGCGACGCGCACCTATCTCAAGCTGCGCGACATCGGCAAGCAATTGACACGACAATTGCCGGAACGCGTCGATCGCGCCATCACCCGCGCCGTCGAGCATGCACGCGGTTATGTCACCGGCGGCACCCTGTTCGAGGAACTCGGCTTTTACTATGTCGGGCCGATCGACGGGCACAATTTCGACCAGCTCATGCCCGTGCTGAAGAATGTCCGCGACACCGATGTCGGCGGGCCGGTCCTCATTCATGTCGTGACCCAGAAAGGCAAGGGCTATGCGCCCGCCGAAGCCTCTGACGACAAATATCACGGCGTCAATACTTTTGACGTGGTGACCGGCGCGCAATCCAAGGCCAAGGCGAATGCGCCCTCCTACACAAAGGTCTTTGCCGACAGTCTGATCAAGGAAGCGCGCAAGGACGACAGAATCGTCGCCATCACCGCCGCCATGCCGACCGGGACTGGACTGGACTTTTTCGGTCAGGAATTCCCCACCCGCACCTTCGATGTCGGCATCGCCGAACAGCATGCCGTGACCTTCGCGGCGGGCCTTGCGACCGAGGGCTACAAGCCGTTCTGCGCCATTTATTCGACCTTCCTGCAGCGCGCCTATGACCAGCTTGTCCATGACGTGTCGATCCAGCGGCTTCCCGTGCGCTTCGCCATCGACCGCGCGGGGCTCGTCGGTGCCGATGGCGCGACCCATGCGGGCTCGTTCGACGTTGCCTATCTCGGCTGCCTGCCGGAGATGACGATCATGGCAGCCGCCGACGAGGCCGAACTCGTGCATATGGTCGCCACTGCCGCCGCCTATAATGATGGCCCGATCGCCTTCCGCTATCCGCGTGGCGAGGGTGTGGGCGTCGACATGCCGGAATTCGGCGTGCCGCTCAAGATCGGCAAGGGACGCGTCATGCGCGAGGGCACGCGCGTGGCGCTGCTGTCGCTGGGCACGCGTCTCGGCGAGGCCCTGAAGGCTGCCGAGATGCTCGCCGCGCATGGCCTCTCGACCAGTGTGGCAGACGCCCGCTTCGCCAAGCCGCTCGACCGCGATCTCGTGCGCCGCCTTGCCGCCAATCATGAGGTGCTGATCACCATCGAGGAAGGCAGCGTGGGCGGCTTCGGCTCCTTCGTGATGCAGGCGCTGGCGGAAGATGGTGCCTTCGACGGCACGGGCACCACGGCCCTGAAATTCCGCTCGATGGTCCTGCCCGACGTCTATCTCGACCATGACAAGCCCGACCGGCTCTATGCCCAGGCTGGGCTCGACGCCAGGGCCATCGTCGCCAAGGTGCTCGGCGTGTTGGGGCGCAGCGAGGACGCGGCGACGAGTCTGATGGCGTGACTTTGCACCTCAATTTGCCTATATTGAGCTCATCAGAGAGGCTGAGCTCATGGCGACGGCGCGAGTCATTCAGACAGGCAGCGGGCAAACCATTCACTTGCCTTCTGATGTTCATCTCAGGGCAGACTTGGTTGAAGTCGTTCAAAAAGCGGGCGATATCGTCGAGCTGCGTCCCGCCAAGCTGCCTCAGAGCGAGGAAAATGCGCTCGCCTTGCTCGACCTGATCATCGAGCTCGGCGAATTGATCGAAGAGGCTCCGGAAGACCCGCCAGCAGAAGATCGGCCCGGCCTGTGCGATTGAAATATCTCCTCGATACGAATGTGCTGATTCACATTCGGCGCAAGCATCCGTATGTGGTCAGCAAGTTCGCGGGGGTCGCGAAGAGCGATCTTCTGCTGTCTCCGATCAGCTACGGCGAACTTCACTATGGTGTGGAGAAGAGCCTCAACCCGGCGCGCGCCCGGGAGGTGCTTTCCGCCCTAATCAGACAGATCGAAGTCCCGCCAATCACGCCGGATGTTGCTGAGGTCTATTCCCGCATTCGGGCCAGCCTTTCGCGTCGTGGACTCTTGATCGGGCAAAACGATCTCTGGATCGCGGCGCACGCCATGGCGGGCGACTACACGCTCGTTTCCGACAACACGCGCGAATTCGAGCGCGTTGAAGGCTTGCGTCTTGAGAATTGGGCGCGCGAGGCGTGATGACCCTTGCCGCGTGCCTGCATTGCTTCGCTCCGCTCGCAATGACGGCTCGCGCGTGACCCGCATCCGCGCCGATCTGCTGCTCGTCGAGCGCGGCCTGTTTGAGAGCCGCGCCAAGGCGCGTGAGGCCATCGAGGCGGGGCTTGTGCGCGCCGCTGGCACGGCCGTGCGCAA
>CAIWVR010000301.1 GCA_903916165.1 uncultured Hyphomicrobiales bacterium
CGCGGCCCGACGCCATATTGACGATGGCGCCGCGACCCTTGGCCGCCATATGCGCGCCGAAGGCCTGCGAACAGAAGACTGTGCCCATCAGGTTGATGCCGAGCACCTGGCGCCAGATGTCGGGCGTCACGTCGCGGATGCCGACGCGCGGGAAGATGCCCGCATTGTTGACGAGCCCGAAGATCGTGCCTTCATGCGCAATGGCTTCCACTGCCGCGCTGGCGATGCGCGCGGGATCGCCGACATCGACCTTCTGCACGAAGCTCGTGGCACCAAGGCTTGCGCAGAGCGCTTCTGTCTCGGCGAGGCCGTCATCCGAAATGTCCCACAGCACGAGGCGTGCGCCGCGTTGCGCAAGCGCCAAAGCCACGGCGCGGCCGATGCCCTGTGCAGCACCGGTGACGACAATGGTGTCGCCTGTTTGAAAGCCCGACATGCTCATTCAAGCCTCACATTTTTGGAGAAGTCGTAATCGGCATTGAACGCCGCATCGAAACGCCAGCGGATCGGATCGGCCTTGTAGTCGGGGCTCAGCACTTCCGCGAGGAAGCGTTGCTGCGCGGCCCAGCCGGCGTCCGCCTGCGGCTTGCGGTAACGACCCGGCATGGTGTCGTTCAACCATCCATGCGGCGCACCGGCATAGATGTTGATGTCATAGCTCTTGCGGTTGGCCTCGAGGCAATTGCGCATGCGCTGCACATCCTCGACCGCGATGATGTGATCTGCCGCGCCAAAGGCACCGAAGACCGGGCAGGAGACTTGGGCGATGATCTCGTCCAGTGCAACCGGCTGGAGCCCGGTGACATTCCATTCGCGCTTGGAGGCTGCCCCGTACCAGACGATGGCCGCCGCGATCTTGCGCTGCGCGGCGAAGATGAGCGGATGGCGTCCGGTCTGGCAATAACCGGCCACCGCGACGCGACCCATGTCGGCGTCGGGTTCCTGCGCGACTGCGGCCATCGCCGCATCGAGATAGTCGACCGATTCAGGGTCCGTCAGATCGTAGCGGGAATCGCCGCGGTTCAGGACATCCTGTTCGGGGTGACGGTAAAAGAAGTTCGGTGCGAGAACGAGAAACCCGTCGCCCGCACAGCGCCGTGCGAGATCGCGCGTGTGATCGACGAGGCCGTAGCGCTCGTGCATCAGGATGACGACGGGCTTTTTCGCATCGCCCTCGGGTTTGGCCAGGAATGCCGGCATGTCGCCTGCGCAGGTGATGATTTTTGTAACGATCTTGGTCATGCCGAGGCTCCTTATTCGCACATCAGGCCGACGATATCGTCGACATTCATGACGCGGCTCATGCGCGGAAACACGCGCTCCATGAAGAACTGGTTGTTGTTGCCGCGCGCCGAGAAACAGGCATCGCTGGCGACGACAATGCCATAGTCGAGATCGCGTGCGGCAAATACCGTCGAGGCGATGCCGACGTCGGTTGAGCCGCCGCAGATGATGATGGTCTCGATGCCGCGCACGCGGCATTGCAGGTCGAGGTCGGTCTGGAAGAAAGAGTTCCAGCGGTGCTTGGGGATGAACACGTCGCCCGGGGCGGGTGCCAGTTCCGGTGCCACTTCCGCATCGGTCGAATCGCCGTAAAAGCGCGGCCTGATGACCGCGTCGGGCGCGGCCGTCGAGCCGAGATCCATGTCGGTGTCGGTGAGGCGCGCGACCGTGTCGGAGCCGTCGGGCGCATGGTGACCACTGGGATAAAAGGCGGTCATGCCGACCTTGCGCGCGCCCAGCAGAAGGCGCTGCATGTTGGGCAGGATCTGGCGCTCCTCGAGAAATTTCACCTTCGCGGGATCTCGCGGATGCAGGTAGCCATTCAGCGAATCAAACATGATGAGGCCGGTGCGCTGCGCCGACAGATGCGTCTCAAGTCGCGAAATCCTCGCCATCGAACGAGTTGTCCTTGTTGTTTTTGAAACATTGGTCCGGCTCTTCAGGGCCGGAGCGACGATAGTGTCTCGCCGATCGTCGCACAATGGCCCGGCGCTGATTGACGCGCCACCTGATGGCCTGAACAATATGCCCCGCGCCCGCAGAGGCGGCGATCGCGCTCCGATTGGGCGGGGCAAGGGGGAAACATGACGATTCTGGTGACAGGCGCAGGCCTTGTGGGCACCGCCTTTGCGCGCGAGGCGATGGCACGCGGCGAGACAATCGTCTTCTTCGATCCGGAACCGCGCACGGATTTCATCGATTTCAAGCTCGGGGCCGGCAAGGCCTCTCTCGTGCGCGGCGACGTGCGCGACCTGCCCGCGCTGATCGAGACAGCCAAAAGCCACAAGGTGGAGGCCATTGTGCATACGGCGGGGCTGATCGGCGGGCGGGTGCAGCACTCGCTCTCGACGGCGTTCGACATCAATCTCGGGGGCACGCGCAATGTTGCCGAATGCATGCGCCTGCTCGGGTTGCGTCGTCTCGTCCACATCAGCACATTTGGCGTCTATGACACGCGCCGGCCGGCCACGGGCAAGGTCACGGAAGATTTTCCGCGTGGTGCCGGGCGCGGCTACGGCAATCTCAAGGTCGCCAAGGAAGTGCTGCTCGAGGCCTATGCCGATCTGCACGGGTTCGAACTGATCATGCTGCGCCCGGCCAATGTCTATGGCGCGGGTCATTTCTGGTCCGGTTCGTCGGGCGGCGCGAAGATGCAGGCGCTGCTGGAGGCGGGCCTGTCAGGCACCAGGGCGCGGATCTCCTCTGCCGAGACCATGGCGAATGAATATGTCTATGCCCGGGACATGGGCCGCGCCGTCGACCTCGCCTTGACCGTCCCAATGCCTGCCCAGAGCGTGTTCAACATCGGCAATGGTTACGTGAGCCCGTTCGATGCGGTTGTTGCTGCGGTGCGGCACCATTGTCCGGATCTCGCCTATGAGGTCGAGCCGGGGCCGCCGCCCAAATCCAAATCTGCGCCGCTGTCGATCGAGGCCGCGCGCCAGTATCTGGGGTGGGCACCGCAATTTGATCTCGACGCCGGTTTCGCGGATTATCTCCGAGAGCTCAAGGCGATGATCTCGTTCCGGATTGGCACCTGACATTAGCCTTTGGTCGTTTTGCCATTGTCCGCCATAGCTTCAGCCTGCGAGTCGGTTTAAGGTTAAAAATAAAGTCGGGGGGGTCGGTAGTTTGTGGGCGCATGGCGCACACGGGCAGCGCAGCCCCCCTGTCTATGTGCAGGTGGAGGTTCAAGGGATGACGGACCAGGTATCGTCCGAAACACAAAAGGCACCGGGGTTGATCAAATCGACCCAGGAATTGGGTGCCGGTCTGTTTCTCATCGCGGTTGCGGGCTTTTTCTTCTGGCAGGCGCTGGCCCTGCCACATGGATCGCTGCGCGCCATGGGCCCAGGCATGCTGCCGCAATCGCTCGCGCTCATGTTGGCCGCCGGCGGGGTCGGGTTGATCCTGACATCAATCTTCACGGAAGGCCCTGCGCTGGAGCGCTGGTCGTTGCGCGGTCCCTTCTTCATCTTCGGCGGCATCGTGCTCTTTTCGCTGCTCATCCGCACCTGCGGGCTTGCGGTCGCAGGCCCCGTGTCGATGATCTTCGGCACGATGGCGAGCACGGAGTTCCGCTGGAAGGAATCGGTGATCTTCAGCATCATCCTGACGTCGGTCTGCGTGCTTCTCTTCAAAGTGCTCCTGCGCCTGCCGATCCCCGTGATTGGCACGATGCTTGAGCCTTTCTTCCCGTTCTGAGCCGGAGATCAACCGACATGGAAGCCTTTCTCGGTAATCTCGCGCTTGGTTTCGGCGTTGCACTGACGCTGAACAATATTTTCCTTTGTTTTGTCGGCTGTATGGTCGGCACGCTCATCGGCGTGCTGCCGGGCGTTGGCCCGATCGCGACCATCGCGATGCTGCTGCCGATCACCTTCGGCTTCGATCCGACGGGCGCCCTGATCATGCTCGCTGGCATTTATTACGGGGCGCAATATGGTGGATCGACGACGGCCATTCTCGTCAATATCCCCGGCGAGGCGACTTCGGTTGTCACGACGCTCGATGGCCACCAGATGGCCAGGCAGGGCCGCGCCGGCGTGGCGCTCGGCATTGCGGCGATGGGCTCGTTTTTCGCGGGCACTGTTGCAACGCTCTTCATTGCCGCCCTCGGCAAGCCGCTGACCAAGCTCGCGCAGTTGTTTGGTCCTGCGGAATATTTTTCGCTGATGATCATGGGCCTCGTGTTCGCCGTCGTGCTGGCGCGTGGCTCGATCCTGAAGGCGATCTGCATGATCCTTCTGGGCCTCGTGCTCGCCACTGTCGGCACCGACCTTGAAACTGGTCAGGAGCGCATGACGCTTGGCATCCAGGATTTGTCGGACGGCGTTGATTTCGCCGTGCTGGCGATGGGCATTTTCGGCTTCGCCGAAATCGTCCGCAATCTGGAAAATCCGGAGACGCGCGATGTCGTGCGCGCCGCGATTGGCCGGCTCTGGCCGACAAAGGCGGACTTCCGCGCCTCCTATTTCCCGATCCTGCGCGGGACGCTCACAGGTGCCATTCTGGGCATCCTGCCGGGCAATGGCGCGGTGCTTGGCCCCTTCGCGTCCTACACGATGGAAAAAAAGCTCGCCAAGGATCCCTCGCGTTTCGGTCGCGGTGCGATCGAGGGTGTCGCCGGACCTGAGGCTGCCAACAATGCGGGCGCGCAGACCGCCTTCATCCCATTGCTGACGCTCGGCATTCCGCCCAACGCGGTGATGGCGCTGATGGTGGGAGCGATGACCATCCACGGCATCATTCCTGGTCCCCAGGTGATGACCAAGAACCCGGAATTATTCTGGGGCATGGTCGCCTCCATGTGGCTCGGCAACCTGATGCTCGTCATCATCAACCTGCCGCTGATCGGCCTGTGGGTGAAGCTGCTGCAGGTGCCCTACCGGTTGATGTTCCCGGCCATCATGATCTTCTGCTGCATCGGCATTTATTCGATCAACAATTCCACCAGCGATGTCATGTTCACGGCCTTCTTCGGCGTGGTCGGCTATACTCTGCTGAAATTTGGGTTCGAGCCGGCACCGATGCTGCTGGGCTTCGTGCTTGGCAAGCTGATGGAAGAGAAGCTCCGCCAGGCTCTGATCCTGTCGCGTGGATCCTTCTCGACCTTCGTCGAGCGTCCGGTCTCGGGTGTTCTGCTGGCGGTGGCGGTGATCATGCTGCTGATCGCCCTTCTCCCGTCGATCCGGAAGGGGCGTGACGAGGTCTTTACCGAGTAATCCGCATATTTGCACAATGGGTTTGTCAGGATCATAATCCCGCGAGCGGCCAAGCTAAAGCTTGCGCCGCTCGTTGTCGTCAGCGACCTTGACTTATGCGCATCGCAAAGGTGCCGGTGAATTGGGAGTGAAACTATGAGGACATCCATTCTGGCGCTGGCCGCCGCCGTGGTCCTGACCGGCTCGGCTCAGGCGCAGACCTATCCGCAGCGCCCGATCAACATGATCGTGCCTTTCGCCGCCGGCGGACCGACGGACATCGTGGCTCGCATTGTCGCGGAAAACATGTCGAAGACTCTCGGCCAGCAGATCGTCGTCGAAAATGTTGCAGGTGCAGGCGGCACGACCGGGATCACCCGCGCCGCGCAGTCCAAGCCCGACGGCTATACCATTATGATGGGCCATATGGGCACGCATGGCGCGGCTCCGGCGCTCTATCCCAATCTGAAATATGATCCGACAAAGGATTTCGAGCCGATCGGCATGGCGGCGGGCACACCCATCCTGATCGTCGCCAAGAAAGACTTTCCGGCCAATAATCTGAAAGAGATGATCGCCTATCTGAAGGCCAATTCGGACAAGGTGAACCAGGCTCATGCGGGCATCGGTGCCGTCTCGCACATGACCTGCATCCTGTTCAACAGCCAGATCGGCGTGAAGCCGGCGGCAGTGCCCTATAGCGGCACAGGCCCGGCGCTGAACGATCTGGTCTCGGGCCAGGTCGATTACATGTGCGACCAGATCGTCAACCTCGTCAGCCAGATCAAGGCTGGCTCGATCAAGGCTTTCGCCATCGCCATGCCGGAGCGCTCACCCGCGCTGCCCGACGTGCCCACGACGAAGGAAGCTGGCATGCCGGACTATGAAGTCACCGCCTGGAACGCGGTCTTCGCACCCAAGGACACGCCGAAAGAGATCGTGACCGCGCTTTCCTCGGCGCTGGACAAGGCGCTTGATGATGCGGGGACCAAGGGGCGCCTTCTCGACCTGGGTGGCGTCTTGCCCACCAAGGCCGAGCGCGGCGGCGATTGGCTGGGTGCCTTCGTGAAAAAGGAAGTTGCCCGCTGGACGCCGGTGCTGAAGGAAGCGTCGAAGTAAGGTTTGGGATAGGCGAGACAAGGGCGCCCGGCGGAAGCTGCGGTGCCCTTTTTTCGTGGGGGCGCCCACCCTCTCCCTGCGGGAGAGGGTGGACTCGGGGCGCAGCCCCGAGCCGGGTGAGGGGCTTTGATCTTTCCTGCTGACGCCCTATCCCCTCATCCGTCGGCTTCGCCGACACCTTCTCCCCAGGGAGAAGGAAGCGCCCGCGCCAGCCTCTCTAAAATTCTCACAAATTGAGAACCGAATTGACGTTACCTGCCCATTTTCCTACCTTCTCAGAAAAGGAGGATATAATGACCTATACGACCCTGAATGCCGCCGCCTATCTCCATCACATTGAGCTGCAGAGCTCCAATCCCGCGCGTCTGGCCCAATTCTATGGCGATGCCATGCAGATGCAGGTCCGCAAGGTGGGGGATGTCTTCATCTGCCAGGGACCGCAGCGCCGCCTGATCGTCTCGCAGGGCGAGGACAAGAAACTGGCGCTGGGCGCCTTTGCCTGCCGCGACGCCGACTCGCTCGACGCCTTGCGCACCCGCGCCGCCAGGGAAGGCCTCACCCCGCAGCACGTCGTCTCGCACCTGATGGACACGGCCTTCGCGGTTACCGATCCCGATGGCAATATGATTCACTTCGGGCTGGCCAAGGCCGATCCCGCAGGCCTGACGGGCATCCGTGGCCCGACGCAGCACCTGACGCTCGCCACGCATGATCCCGAAGCCATCGAGGCCTTTTATTGCGGCAAGCTCGGCTTTGCGACCTCCGACCGTGTGCGCAAGCCCTCCGGCGAGGTCGCGACCATTTTCACGCGCTCCAACCACGAACACCATACGCTCGCCTGCTTCCGCTCGGACCGTGTCGGTGTCGATCATCACTCCTATGAAGCGGGCGACTGGAATGCGATCCGCGATTGGTGCGACCATCTCGCGACGCAGGACATCCAGCTGATGTGGGGACCGGGCCGGCACGGCCCCGGCAACAATCTCTTCATCTTCATTGTCGATCCGGATGGCAATTGGATCGAGATTTCGGCGGAGCTGGAAATCATTCACGATCGCCCGGTGAAGGAATGGCCGCACGCCGAGCGCACGCTCAACCTGTGGGGCAAGGCGATCCTGCGCAGCTGAGGCGCAAATGGCCGGCTTGCAGCGATATATGGCGGCGCTGCGTCTCTTCAACGAGGCGCATCCGACCTGGACCGTGTCTGATATGGCGGAGGCGCTCGGTGCGCCGCCCAGCACGGTCTATCGCACCATCCGCGACCTGCTGGCGGAAGGACTGGTGGAGACCTCCACTGATGCGCGCTATCGGCTGGGCCCGGCCTTCATCGAATTCGACCGCCTGACGCGGCTCACCGACCCGCTGTTGCGCGCGGGCGGCCATGTGCTCGCGCAGACGGTCGCGCAGGCGGGCCTGCCTTGCGTCGGGCTGCTGTCCCGGCTTTATGCGGATGAGGTCATGTGCATCGCCGACCGCGCGTCCGGCGACGTGGGCTTCTCGCCGAGCTATGAGCGCGGACGTCCAATGCCGCTGACGCAGGGGGCCACGTCGAAAGTCATTCTCGCGCGGCTGCCCGCGCGGCGGCTGACGAAATTGCTGGCGCATGCCCGCAAGGCGGCGGACGCCGGTCTCAGGGCCGAATTGTCGGCGATCCGCCGGCAGGGTTTTCTCGTCTCGCGCGGCGAGATCGACGCCGGACTGGCGGGACTTGCGGTGCCGATCATCTGCGAGGACGCCGGCCTTGTCGCGTCGCTGTCGCTCGTGGTCGAGGCGGATCGACTGGATGTCTTCAACGAATCGCGGCTGGTGCTGATGCTGGTGTCGGCGGCGGCGATGGTGGAGACGGAGTTACAAACGACATCCGGTGCACCCCTTCTCCCGCGTGAGCGGGAGAAGGTGGCACGCGAAGCGTGACGGATGAGGGCGTTTTGACG
>CAIWVR010000302.1 GCA_903916165.1 uncultured Hyphomicrobiales bacterium
CCGCACGCGCGTCAAGCGCCAGATGGAGAAGACGCAGCGCGAGTATTATTTGAATGAGCAGATGAAGGCCATTCAGAAGGAACTCGGCGACGAGGACGGCAAGGACGATCTTGCCGAAATCGAGGAGCGCATCAAGAACACCAAGCTGTCGAAGGAAGCGCGTGACAAGGCGAATGCGGAGCTCAAGAAGCTGCGCCAGATGTCACCCATGTCGGCGGAAGCGACGGTGGTGCGCAATTATCTCGATTGGGTCTTGTCGATTCCGTGGGGCAAGCGCTCCAAGGTGCGCAAGGATCTCAAGGCTGCCGAGGACGTGCTCGATCTCGATCATTTCGGGCTCGACAAGGTCAAGGAACGCATTCTTGAATATCTGGCCGTGCAGCAGCGCGCGAACAAGCTGACCGGACCGATCCTGTGCCTCGTCGGACCGCCCGGCGTCGGCAAGACGTCGCTTGGCCGCTCGATTGCCAAGGCCACGGGTCGCGAATTCGTGCGCATGTCGCTGGGCGGCGTGCGGGACGAGGCCGAGATCCGCGGACATCGCCGCACCTATATCGGCTCGATGCCTGGCAAGATCATCCAGTCGATGCGCAAGGCAAAGACGACCAACCCGCTCTTCCTGCTCGACGAGATCGACAAGATGGGTATGGACTTCCGTGGTGACCCGTCGTCGGCGCTTCTTGAAGTGCTCGATCCGGAGCAGAATTCGTCCTTCGCAGATCATTATCTCGAGGTCGATTATGATCTGTCGAATGTCATGTTCGTCACGACGGCCAATACGCTGAACATCCCTGCGCCCCTGATGGATCGCATGGAGATCATCCGCATCGCCGGCTATACGGAAGATGAAAAGGCCGAGATTGCCAAGAAGCATCTCATTCCGAACACGACGGAAAAGCACGGCCTCAACATCAAGGAATGGGCCATCGACAATGATGCGCTCTATATGCTGATCCGTCGCTACACGCGTGAAGCCGGCGTTCGCAATCTCGAGCGTGAATTGTCCAACCTCGCCCGCAAGGCGGTGAAGGAGATCCTCACGACGAAGACGAAGAAGGTCGTTGTCACGCTTGAAAACCTGCCCGATTATCTTGGCGTCCCGAAATTCCGCTTCGGCGAGGCGGACACAGAGGATCAGGTCGGCGCGGTGACGGGGCTTGCCTGGACGGAGGTGGGCGGCGAATTGCTGACGATCGAGGGCGTCATGATGCCCGGCAAGGGCAAGATGACGGTGACGGGCAATCTGCGCGACGTGATGAAGGAATCGATTTCTGCGGCGGCGTCTTATGTCCGCTCGCGCTGCGTCGATTTCGGCATCGAGCCGCCGCTGTTTGATCGTCGCGACATTCACGTCCACGTGCCCGAAGGCGCGACGCCCAAGGATGGTCCCTCGGCCGGCATTGCGATGGCGACCACCATCGTGTCGGTGATGACGGGCATTCCGGTGCGCCGCGACATTGCCATGACGGGTGAGGTGACCTTGCGCGGGCGTGTGCTGCCGATTGGCGGACTGAAGGAAAAACTGCTCGCGGCGCTTCGTGGCGGGATGACGAAGGTGCTGATCCCGGCCGACAACGCCAAGGATATTGCTGAACTTCCCGACAATGTGAAAAACGCGCTGGAAATCGTGCCGGTGTCGCGGATGGACGAAGTCCTCCTCCACGCCCTCGTGCGCCAGCCGACGCCGATCATCTGGGAAGAGGAGCATCCCGCCAAGGCTGTTCCGGCCTCTGCAACGGATGAGGCAGGCGTCGTCGCACATTGAGCGACAGGGGTTGAAAGAAAAAGCCGCGGTCAGCGATGACCGCGGCCTTTTCTTGTCATGGC
>CAIWVR010000303.1 GCA_903916165.1 uncultured Hyphomicrobiales bacterium
AGGGTGCTGCTGCTCGAAGCTGGCGGGCGCGACACCAATCCGCTCATCCATATTCCGCTGGGCATGGGCAAGATGCATGAATATGGCATGCATGACTGGGGTTTCCACACCGAGGCCGAGCCCAATCTGAACAACCGGACGATCGAGGCGGCGCGCGGCAAGGTGCTGGGCGGATCATCCTCCATCAATGTCATGGCCTATACGCGGGGCCATCGCGGCGATTATGACCGCTGGGCCAAGAATGGTGCGCAGGGCTGGAGCTACAAGGAGATCCTGCCCTATTTCAAACGCGCCGAAGGCTGGACCGATGGCGAGGACACGTGGCGCGGTGGCGACGGCCCGGTCGGCACCGAATGGGCGAAGACGAAAGACCCGCTGTTCGACGCCTGGATCGAGGCGGGCCGGTCCTGCCAGTTCCCGGTCACTGACGATTACAATGGCGAGCATGGCGAGGGTTTCGGGCGCAGCCAGTATACGATCCGCAACGGGCGGCGCGCGTCGACCGCGAACGCCTATCTGAAGCCTGTGCGCGACCGCAAGAACCTCACCGTCGAGACGCGCGCCCATGCGCGCCGCATTGTCATGGATGGCAAGATCGCGCGCGGCGTCGAATATGAGCATCACGGCATGATCGTCACCGCGCGCGCGGCGCGCGAGGTGATCGTCGCCAGCGGGACATTCAAGTCGCCACATCTGCTCATGCTGTCAGGCATTGGACCGGCGGCGCATCTGCGCGACAAGGGCGTCGATGTGATCGCCGACCTGCCGGTGGGCAAGAACCTGCAGGACCATCTGGCCGTCCTGATCATGTGGCATCGCACGCATGCCGGGCCGTTCCGCGATTCCATGCGCTTCGACCGCATGGCGCTGTCAATGCTGCAGGCCTATTTCTTCGGGACGGGTGCGGGCACGGTCGTGCCAGGCGGGCTGCATGCCTTCGTGAAGACGCGGCCCGAACTCGATGTGCCCGACATTGAATTCATGTTCCGCGGCCTGCCGACCGATGCGCATCTGTGGTTCCCGCTGCTGAAGGCGGGCTACAAGGACGGCTACGGCATCCGCCCGACGCTGCTGCATCCCAAAAGCCGCGGCGAAGTGCTGCTGGGCTCGGGCGATCCCAACGAGCCGATGAAGATCCATTACAATTTCTTCACCGATCCGGACGATTTGCCGACCCTGCGCAACGGGTTCAAGCGCGCCCGCGAAGTCGGCCAAAGCGAGGCGCTCACGCCCTATCGCGGCGAGGAGAAGACCCCGAGCGCCAAGGTCAAGACCGACGCCGAAATCGACGCCTACATCCGCCGCGCGGCGATCACGGCGCATCATCCGGCTGGCACCTGCAAGATGGGCGAGGATGACACTGCGGTCGTGGATTCGCAGCTGCGCGTGCGCGGGATCTCGAATCTGCGCGTGGTGGATGCGTCAGCCATGCCCGACATGGTCGGCGCGCATATCAATGCCTGCGTGATCATGATGGCCGAAAAGGCTTCCGACATGATCGCGGGCAAGGCACCGCTGCCGGCGATTGCGAACGCTTGAGGGCGCCATTTGTGAGGCACCCGCTTCTCCCCGAGGGAGAAGCTGTCAGCGGAGCTGACTGATGAGGGGATACGATCTCCCCGGATACATCGTAGCCCCTCACCCCGGCTCGGGGCCTTGCGCCCCGAGTCCGCCCTCTCCCGATGGGAGAGGGGTCCCCCACCCTACTCTCTTGCCCGCGTCGTCACATTGAGCGTCACCGACGTGCCATCCGCGACCTTCTGCAACGCCCGCTCGAGCGCGCTCACCAGTTTCGCCGGATCTTCCACCTTCTCGCCATAGCCACCGCAGGCCTCGACGATCTTTTCATAATCGGGCTGCGGCGTGAGATCGACGAGCGGCAGCTTGTTGGCTTTTGACGCCATGCCGTCGGGATACATGCCGAGCGTCGCGCGGCGCACGGCGTACCACATGCTGTTGTTCATGATGATGGTCAGCGTGGGCAAGTTTTCCGCGCGGCCCACATAATGCGCGGCGGTCGGCAGGCCGAACATGTAGGAGCCGTCGCCGCAGCAGGTGATGACCTGCCGCTCGCGCGCGGCGAATTTTGCGCCGAGCGCTTGTCCCAAACCCACGCCCAGACCGCCCGACGATCCCGCGAGGAAGCAATTGGGCTCCTCGAAATCGAGGAACGGCAGCGGCACACCCAGTTCGTCCGAGATGATCGCATCGCGATCCTTCACCTGATTGAGCGCATGGGCGACGAAGGCCGGATAGATCGGCGCCGAGTCCTTCGCCTGCTCGATCACCGCCGCACGCCGCGCGAGAATGGCGTTGCGCAGCTCGCTCACCTTGCTGCGGCGCGCATCGACCTGTGCGTGCTTTTCGCGCAGGGCGTCGCGCAGCGCCACGCGCAGCATCTCGATGGCCGCTGTCGGATCGCCCGCCACCGCGAGATCGCTTTCAAATCCGCGCATCGGATAATCGGAAAAATGCGGATCATGCGCGATGTGGATGAGCTTCGTCTCCGGGCGCGGGCGCATGTTATGGGGCACCCAGGGCACCGGCGCGTCGAGCACGACGATGAGGTCGGCCATCGCGAGCACGTCCTTGGTGGCGAAACCGAGATACATCGGATTGGACGAGGCAATGCTGGAGTGCAGGCCCTGCACGACAGGAATGCCATGTTCGACCGCGAGATCGCCCAGCCCGTGGAAGGCAGCGGCCGTGCGGCCGGAGCGGCCGGCAATGATCAGCGGCATCTGCGCGCGCGCAATCATCGCGGCGGCTTCCTCGATCATGCGGCCTGACGGCACGGCGGGCGTGGTTCCCAGCGCGCGGCGCGGCGCGGGGCCAACATCCCTGGCCTCGTCGCCGAGCACTTCGCGCGGCAATTGCAGATAGACCGGGCCCTGCGGCTCGGTCAGCGCAATGTCGAGCGCGCGCTGCACGAGCGTGCCCACCGGCTGGCCGGCGCGCAGCTCATAGTCCCATTTGACGTTTTCGCGGACGATGCCGGCCTGGTCGAAATTTTCCTGCGCCCAGTGGATGAGCACATCGCGCGAACCGGCGTGCCCGGTCTCGGTGACCGGCGTGCGCCCCGCCGCGAGAAGAACGGGCACGTTGTCGCGCTTGGCATTCATCACACCCATGACGGCGTTGGCCGTGCCGACATTGACATGCACCATGACGCAGGACGCCTCGCCGGTGATTTTGGAATAGCCCTGCGCCATCGCCATGGCGACGTTCTCATGGGGCACGGTGATGAACTCCGGTGCCGGGCGCCCGTCCGACTTCATCCGCACCATGGCCTCGATCAGCGGCGCGAAATCCGTCCCGCTGTTGGCGAAGACATGTTTGATGCCACATGTGTGCAGGGAGGTCAGATAGGCTTCCGCGACCGTCTGGCCGCCCGCGCGTTCGTTGGACATCGTTCCTCCTGAAAACCCTGTCTCGAGCTTTTCGGGCGGCAAGATGCAGCCAAGCGCCGGTGCTGTCCAGCGCGCCCGAGCGGTTTGCGCCAGCGCCTCGCAGACGCGAAGGCCACCATGCAAGGCCTTTTGGCCCTAATCGACGGTGCATGGGCTGCAGGCACGGTCTACGACCACTGCCCTGCATGGCCGTGCGCGCCATTGATGAATTGCATGAATGGCTGGCGTTGAAAGCCCTTTGCGCGCGCACACGCAAGCGGATTAAACTGCGCCCTCAAGCCGGGCCTGCCTTGGCGTAAGGGGACACAAGCCATGATTGACCTGCATTATTGGCCGACACCGAACGGTCACAAGATCACGATCTTTCTCGAGGAATGCGGCCTCGCATATCATGTGCACCCCGTGAACATCGGCACGGGCGCGCAATTCAATCCCGACTTCCTGAAGATCAGCCCGAACAATCGTATCCCGGCAATCGTCGACCAGGCCCCCGCCGATGGCGGCGGCCCGCTGTCGGTGTTTGAATCCGGCGCCATCCTCCTCTATCTCGCGGAAAAAACCGGGCGCTTCCTTCCCACCGACCTGCGTGGCCGTACCTGCGTGACCGAATGGCTGTTCTGGCAAATGGGCGGACTGGGTCCGATGGCCGGGCAGAACCATCATTTCTCGCAATATGCGCCTGACAAAATCCCCTATGCGATTGATCGCTACGTCAAGGAAACCAACCGCCTCTATGGCGTGCTCGATCGCCAGCTCGCGCAACACGAATGCGTCGCCGGTGATTATTCCATTGCCGACATGGCCTGCTATCCATGGATCGTGCCCCACGAGCGCCAGGGCCAGACCCTTGACGACTTCCCGCATGTGAAACGCTGGTTCGAGGCGATGAAGCTGCGTCCTGCTGTCATCCGTGCCTATGAGAAAGGCGAAGGCCTGCGCCGCGAATCCACGATGACGGATGAAGAGAAAAAGATCCTGTTTGGACAGACCGCACAAACAGCGCCGCGATGATCGACAGGCGGCGCGCCAAGGGATGCGCCGTCACCCCAAAGTCAGCCCGGCAAAGGTGGAAAGCTCACCTGCCGACATCGGACGGGCGAACAGAAATCCCTGCACGCGATCGCAGCCGCACGCCTTGAGACGGGCGAGCTGCTCCGCTGTCTCAACCCCCTCAGCCGTCACATTCAGACCAAGCTCGCGCGCCTGAGCGACGATTTTTGCGATCCCTTCGGCACCGGCAGATGTGACCACGAGATCAACAATGCTTTTTGCGAGCTTCACCCGATCCACCGGCAAGTCCCGCATCAGGCAGGTTGTCGCATATCCACTGCCCAGATCATCCAGCGACACCGTGACGCCATGTGCGCGCAAGCGCTCAATCATGGCACGCGCGGCAGCCAGATCGGCGAAGGGTGCTGTTTCCGTGATCTCGATTTCAAGCCTGCTCAGGGGCAATCCGGCGCGCCGGGCCACCTCAAAAATTGAATCAACCAGTCCTGCCTGGGCAAACTGGAGCGGGGAGACGTTGATGGAGACCGGCAGATCACCCCAGTCTGCGGCGGTCTGACAGGCCCGCTCCAGAATGAAGGAGCCGAGTTCGTCAATCAGCGCATTGTGCTCGGCGAAGGGGACAAAATCGTCGGGGTTGATCAGACCCATGCCCGGCCGTTGCCAGCGCAGCAGCGCTTCAGCACAAACGACATGCAGACCGTCAATGGCCAGTTGCGGCTGATAAAGCGCAAACAACTCACCCTGCTTCAAGGCCATCGAGAGGGCCGTATGCATGAACTCTATCCGACCCGCAGTCACACCATAAACCCGATTATGTCGCCTCTCGCCCGACAGGCCAGACCTCAAGCCTGACCAGCGGCACGATTCACTTTACGGGGAAGCTGCCGCAAGAGCCAGAATTCTGCTGACGGCCCAAAGAAAAGCCCGCCTCATGTCGGAGGCGGGCAAGTCAAGGGAGGAGTAGCCCTGGGGAGCGCCACCCATCCGGGGGACGGGTGACGCGGGCTATCCCGCAAGCGTTTACGTAGTGAAACCTTTCCGGATCACCAGACCCAACCCAACAAGACAAAGGAATTTTTGTCGCTTTTCCCGTGGGGCAGGCTGGTGATGCCGACACGAGATCCCTGGCGACAGCCCTCATGCCAGCCGACGAAGGAATATTCTTCTTTTATTTTCGTGAAATATAGAAAAATCAATCTGAGACTGTGAATTGCTCAGATCGAGCCGATGTTCTAGGTCTACAAGGTCATCCACATGCCCCCGGAAACCCGATGTCAGCCCCGAAGCGTCCGCCCCTGCCCGTGATTCTCCTGGCCAATGACCTGCTCGACGGCGAGGTCGTGGTCTGGACGGGCGCGCATTGGTCGCCGCGTCCGGCCGAGGCGCAGGTGGCGCATGACGACGCGGGGGCGTTCAATCTTGAGAAGGCCGCGGCAGCCGGGCTTGCCGCCCAGAAAGTGGTCGATGCCTATCTCGTCAATGTCGCCGTCGATCCGGCAGGCGCGGCGACACCCAACCATTACCGCGAGCAGATCAAGACGGAAGGCCCGACCACCCGCCGCGATCTCGGCAAGCAGGCGGGCCTCTACAACATCGCCACAGCGGGGACCTGACATGTATCGCTATGACGAATTTGACGCCGGCTTCGTGCGTGAACGTGTCGCGCAATTCCGCGCCCAGATCGCCCGGCGCCTCGACGGCTCGCTGACCGAAGACGAGTTCAAGCCGCTACGGCTGAAGAACGGCGTCTACCTCCAGCTGCACGCCTACATGCTGCGCATTGCCATTCCCTATGGCACGCTGTCGGCGCGGCAACTGCGCCAGCTGGCCGTGATCGGCGACACATATGATCGCGGCTACGGGCATTTTACCACGCGCACCAATTTGCAGTTCAACTGGCCGCGCCTGCGCGACGTGCCCGACATTCTCGACCTGCTGGCCGAGGTCGAGATGCATTGCATCCAGACATCGGGAAACTGCATCCGCAATGTCACCGCCGATCATTTCGCAGGCATCGCAATCAACGAGGTTGAGGACCCGCGCCCGACCGCCGAACTCGTGCGGCAATGGTCGAGCCTGCATCCGGAATTCGACTCTCTCCCACGCAAGTTCAAGATCGCCGTCACCGGCGACGCCGCCGACCGTGCCGTGGTGAAGGCACATGACATCGGCCTGCGCCTCCTGCGCTCGAAGACGGGCGACATCGGCTACGAGGTCATGGTGGGCGGCGGCCTCGGACGCACGCCGATGATCGCCAAGACGATCCGCCACTTCCTGCCCAGGCAGGACCTGCTCGCCTATCTGGAAGCCATCCTGCGCGTCTATAATCTCGAGGGTCGCCGCGACAATAAATACAAGGCGCGGGTGAAGATCCTCGTCCACGAGATCGGCGCTGAGGAATTTGCACGTCAGGTGGAGCAAGAATTCGCCCGGCTCGACGGCCCCTCCATCGCGGCGGATGAGAATGAGGTCGCGCGCATCGCCACCTATTTCGCGCCGCCCGCTTACGAGACCTTGCCGACGCGGTCGCTCGGCTTCGAGGCGGCCAAAAACGAGAACCGCGTCTTTGCGACCTGGGCGTCCGTGAACCTGTTCCCGCACAAAATGCCGGGCTATGCGGCCGCGACGATCTCGCTGAAGGCCATTGGTGAGGCACCCGGCGACATCACCTCCGATCAGATGCGCGCCTTGGCTGACCTTGCAGAGCTTTATTCCTTCGACGAGATGCGCATCACCCATGCGCAGAATGTCGTGTTGCCCTATGTGAAGAAGGACGATCTCTTCGCGGTCTGGCAGGGACTCGTGGCCGCGGGCCTTGCTACTGCCAATGCGGGGCTGATCACCGATATTATCGCCTGTCCCGGTCTCGATTTCTGCTCGCTCGCCACAGCGCGGTCGATCCCCATCGCGCAGGCCCTCGCCCACCGTTTCTCGGACGAAAAGCGCCAGATCGACATTGGCGAGCTGAACATCAAGATTTCTGGCTGCATCAATGCCTGCGCCCATCACCACGTCGGCCACATCGGCATTCTGGGCCTCGAAAAGAGCGGCCAGGAGAGCTACCAGATCACCCTCGGCGGCGATGCGACGGAGACAGCCGCCATCGGCGAACGCCTCGGACCCGGCCTCGCGGCCGGCGATGTGCCTGACGCCATCGAACGGATTGTCGGCGTCTACCTTGCCCGTCGCATGGCGGGTGAGAGCTTCATCGAGGCGGTGCGCCGCCTCGGCCTCGAGCCGTTCAAGACCGCCTTTCAGGAGAAGACCCATGCCCCTGCTTGATCGCACCGGTCTTCGCACCGATATCTGGGAGGCGTCCGCGGACGGTGCCTCGGCGGCCGAACATGTCATCGTCGGCTTTGCCTGTCTCGATGCGGTGCTCGCCGGCAATGGTCGCGGGTGCAAGATCGGCGTCGCCATCACCAACGATGTAAAAGCCGTTGCGCTGGAGCCCTATCTCGACCAGGTCGAGCTGATCGCCATCGCCTTTCCGAATTCCGGCGACGGGCGCGGCTTCTCCATCGCAAGGCAATTGCGCGCGCTGGGATTCAAGGGCGTCCTGCGCGCCAGCGGTCCGCTGATCGCCGACCAGTTCGCCTCTGCGCTGGACTGCGGCTTCGACGAGATCGCCCTGCCCGACGGCGTCGCGGCGCGCCAGCCGGTTGCGCAATGGCTCGCCATGGCGGGCATGATCAGCCATAGCTACCAGCGCGGCTATGGAGCGCAAAACATCCTCGACGCCCGCCGCGCTGCGCGCACGACAGCCTGAGGCCTGCACGCATGGATTTCATCGATCGCAAGATCCTCACCGCCCTGCAGGAGGATGCGACCATCTCGGTGGCCGAACTCGCCGACCGCGTCGGCCTGTCGCAGACGCCGTGCTGGAAACGCGTGCAGCGGCTGGAAGCCCAGGGGGTCATTCTCGGCCGCGTCGCGCTCGTGTCGCCGGAAAAGATCGGGCTCGGGCTGACCGTCTTCGTGCAGATCGAGATCCCCGATCATTCCGTCCACGGGCTCGACCGTTTCGCGCGCGCCGTGACCGCCATGCCCGAGGTGATGGAATTCTACCGCATGGCGGGCGACGTCGATTACCTGATGCGCGTGGTCGTGGCCGACATGGGCGACTATGACCGCTTCTACAAGAAGCTGATCGAGGACTTCCAGCTCAAGACCGTCACCTCCCGCTTCGCCATGGAGCGGATCAAATCCACCACAGCCTTCCGCGTGCCCGAAACGGCCACGTGATTTTTCCGCGTCCCTGGTGCAGATTGGACTTCGGAGGGCGCGGCGCGAACCGCAGCCCCGGGGGAGGACATGATGACACTTCAAAAGACTCTGGCGCTCGGTCTGGGTGCGCTTGTCGCGCTTGGCGCAACCGCGCAGGCGCAGGACAAGCTCAAGGTCGCGGTCGGCCAGCGCGGCGTCTACGAGAATTCGGTTTCCGAACTCGGCCAGGACAAGGGCTTCTTCAAGAAGCACGGTCTCATCCTCGACGTCCTCTACACGCAGGGCTCGGGCGAGACCCAGCAGGCGGTGATCTCCGGCTCGGTCGACATCGGCATCGGCGTCGGTACGCATTCCGTCATGGGTGCCTTCTCCAAGGGCGCCCCCATCCGCGCCATCGGCTCGACAATCACCGGTGCCTACGAATTCTGGTACGTGCGCGCGGATTCACCCATCAAGACGTTCAAGGACGCCGCCGACAAGACGGTCGCCTATTCCACCAATGGCTCCTCGACCATGATGATGGTCGCCGCCATGCAAAAGCAGTTCGACACCAAGGTAAAGCCGACCGCCACGGGCAGCCCGACGGCGACTTTCACGCAGGTGATGAGCGGCCAGATCGATGTGGGCTGGTCCGCGCCGCCGCTGGCCTATCAGCCGGTGATGGACGGCAAGACGCGCATGCTGGTGCCCGGCCGCGACATTGTCGCCTTCCGCAGCCAGTCGATCCGCGTGATCGCCGCCAATGCGGGCGATCTCGAAAAGCGCCGCGACGTCTATGCGCGCTACATGGCCGCCTACAAGGACACCATCGACTGGATGTATTCCGACCCGACCTCGCTCGACGCCTATGCCAAATGGGCCGAAGTGACGCCGGAGCTGGCGAAAAAGGTGCGCGATGACTTCCTGCCGAAGGACATCGTCAATCCCGCCCGCATCGACGGCGTGGATGCAATGGTGGAAGACGCCGTCACCTACAAGCTGTTGTCGGCACCGCTGACAAAGGAACAGCTGGCGACGCTGTTCCAGCGGTTCTGAGGTGAGAAGGGGTCGCAGCCAAGTAGGCCTCGCGACCCCCACCCCGCTCGGGCTTCGCCCGGGTCGCCCTCCCCAAAAGGGGGAGGGAAAGGGTGCCCCTACCCCCGCGCCTCGTCCTGCATCGGCGTGAAGAACACAAAGAAATTGGCGATCACGATCGTGCCGGCGACAAAGTAGAAGGCGCTCATCAGGCCATAGCGGTCGGCGAGCAAGCCCGCGACATAGGGGCCGATCGCCTGCCCCGCAGCCTGCATGCCAAACATCACGCCAATCGCGCTGCCGCCCATGTTGCGGGGCGTCGCGTCCAGCAGCCACGCCTGCAGCACGGAGCGGATCGAGAACAGGAAGAAGCCGAGCAAGGCGATCATCAGCACGAAGATCTGCGAACCGCCGGTGAAGATCATCGCGAACAACACCAGCGCCGTCATCGAGAAACTCCCCATGATGATCTGGCGGCGGCCCATCTTGTCCGACAAATGACCCGCGATGGGTGCCGCAGCGAAACCGGCGGCCTGAACGGCGAACATGCACATGCCGACCCAAAACAGCGAATAGCCCATCACATTGGCGAGGTAGAGCGGCAGGAAGGTCATCAGGGCCGCTTGCGTGAGCGCGCGGCACGCCGAGCACATCGACACCATGACGAGGACGCGGCTCTTCAGCAGCGCACCGAACGAGGCGAACAGCGCCTTGCCCTTGAGCAGGTCCTTTTCAGCTTTCTTTTCGGAGTTTTGGGTGCGCCCGACAAAAAGCAGGATCGCAACGGACATGAGGATACCAGGAATGACATTGACGATCACGACGTCACGCCATGAGAACATGGTCAGCAGGAAACCAATCGCGAGTGGTGCGAGGGCGTCCCCAAAATTCCCGCCCATGCCGTGAAATGACATGACCAGACCCTTGCGCTCGGGGAAACGTTCGGCAAGCCAGGGAATGGCGGTCGGGTGCCAGAAATTATTGCCGATGCCGACCATCACAGCGCAGGTCAGGATCATCCAGTAGGTGTGCGAGAATCCAATCACCAGATAGGGGAAACCGACCCAGAACAGCGAAAGCGCCATCAGCAATCCCTTGCGCCCGGAGGAATCGACGAAAATGCCGCCGGGAATATTGGCGATCGCGCCCGCCGCATATTGGAAGGCGATGATCGCGCCGATCTGGCTGTAGTTGAGGCCGAGTTCGTTGCCGATCAGCGGCAGCAACAGGTAGAAGGTCGACGGATACCAATGGGTGAGCGCGTGTCCGGCGCAGACAACCCAGATTTCGGTGAAGGAATTGCGGACGGGCTTGTCTTCTTCCACGCCGGTCATAATCGCAGTCATTCGTTCTCCTCAGGAGCCGGAATCGCTGGCGCTGTCCCTCTTTGCGGGGCGCAGCGACAGATTCTCAGGGCATTGTGAGGCTGTGTAGACGCAAACCAGCCAGAAGAGAAGCACCCATGACCCTGTCGGGCCGGCAGAGCCGACACCGGAGACGCCTGAAAATCGGGCGCCTCCAGCCGGTTCCAGTTTGGCCTAGAGCATCACGGCCTTGCCCTCGGGAGTCATACGTCCCTTGAAGGTCACATAGCCGCCATCGATCAGGAGGTCCGTCCCGGTGATGAAGGACGCATCGCTGGACGCCAGGAAAGCCGCACCCGCCGCGATCTCCTCCGGCTCTCCGGGACGGTTGAGCAGATGACGCGGGCCGTTGATCACGCGCGCCTTGTCCTTGCCGCCGACACGCTTGCTGGAGCGTTCCGTCAGGATGAACCCCGGCGAGATTGAATTGGCGCGAATATTGTCAGGGGCATGGTCCTGCGCGAGAATCTTCGTGAAGAAGATCAACGCCGCCTTGGTGGTGCAGTAAGGCGAGCGGCCCTGCACGCCCAATTGGCCGAGTTGCGAGGCGATATTGATGATCGCACCGCCGCCTGCGGCACGCATGTGCGGCACGCCATATTTGCACATCAGGAACGCACCGGTCAGGTTGACCGAAAGTGCCTTGTTCCATTGCTCCAGCGACAAAGTCTCAACCGTCCCGTCAGGAGTGATCGTCGCCGCGACATTCACCAGCGTCGTCAGTTTCCCGAAGGACTGCATCGCGACGGCGACCGCTGCCTCGCAGGCCAAAGGGTCTGACACGTCGACGCCCACAAAACTCGCGCGTCCACCCTGCGCGATCACCTTGCGGGCGGTTTCCTCGGCCTTGGCCGGGTCAAGGTCGCCGATGACGACAGCCGATCCCTCACTGGCCAGACGCAAGGCAATGGCCGTTCCGATTTCTCCGCCGCCGCCGGTGATCAGCGCGACCTGATCTGCAAGCCTGTTCTCCAACGCCATATCGTCCCCCTGTTGTCGCCCTGCGCAATCTTACCGATCACGCTCGGGAAAGCGAGCTTTGCAAAACCCGGGAGCACGTTTCCCGCTTGCTGGCCGGCCGCGTCCAGCTGATCCACCAAACTCTTTGGGGTCAGCCTTCGGGTCCGCCCGCCTTCTGCATGCAAAGAGGCAAGCTGAATCGCCGGGCTTGCGCCCGGACCGTCAATGCGGCACTCCTCAGGACAAGAACCCGAGAGCCCCACACGAATGGCCCTGAACCTCACCCGTGTTTTCGCCCATCGCAATTATGCGTGGTTCGTCGGTGGTGGCGGCCCCAATTACGTGACCTCGTGGATGCAGCGCGTTGGCGTTGGCTGGCTCGCCTGGGAATTGTCCCATTCTCCCCTCTGGCTCGGCATTGTGGCGGCTGCCGATCTTGCGCCAATGCTGATCCTGTCGCCCTTCGCGGGGGCCTACGCCGACCGCAATGATCCACTGGCCATCGTGCGGCGCACCGAATCGCTGCTGTTCATGCAGTCGGTCCTGCTGTTCGTGCTGATGTCGATGGGTGTCCTCAATATTACCCTGCTGGTCGCCCTGTCGCTGTGGTCTGGCCTTGTCTACCCGTTTCATCAGGCAGCGCGGCATTCCATTGTGCCCACCATTGTGCCCCGCGCCGATTTCGCGACCGCCATCGCGCTTGATTCCGCCCTGTTCCAGGTCTCGCGCTTCATCGGTCCGACCATCGCCGCGCTGGTCATCCCGGTGTTTGGCGTCCAGGGGACATTCGTCACGCATGCCTGTGGCACGGCCTTCTACGTTTTTGCGCTTTGGCAACTCGACGTGACACCGCCCAAACGCGAAGCGCGCACCTCAAGCATGCTGTCTGACGTCAGGGATGGGATCAACTATGTCGCGCGTGACATCGGCATCTGGCCGCTCTTCGCGCTGCTCAGCGTCGCCTCTATTATGCTGCGCCCGATCCAGGACATGCTGCCAGGCTTTGCCGGCCAGACCTACAATGCCGGTGCCGTGGGCCTTGCGTGGCTGACGTCGGCCATGGGCATTGGCGCGGCCATCAGTGCCGTCTGGATCGCGAGCCGTGGCAAGCTGAGGGGCCTGACGCTGTTCGTCTACGCCGGTTTTCTCGGGCTGATCGTGTCGACTGTCGCCTTTGTGATGTCGCCGCACTTGTGGATCGGCGTCATCTGCATGGGTCTCAGCGGCTTCACGCTCAACACCATGTCCACCAGCATCCAGGCGCTCGTGCAATCGTCGCTGCCCGACGATTACCGGGGCCGCGTGATGTCCCTTTACGGGATGATCTGGCGTGGCGCGCCAGCTGTCGGCGCGCTCGCGGCGGGCGCTGCGGCCGAGCACATCGGCCTGGGCGCGACCTTCGAGATCGCGTCCGGCCTCTGCTTTCTCATCTGGCTTGCGGCACTGCCATTGCGGGGCCGCATCGCCCATGTGGCCGAGCGCGGGCGCGATGCGCCCGGCACCCGTCCCAGACCCTAGAAACGCATCGTTTCGCCATAGGTGTCGGTATAGACAATGTCCGACAGGCTCTTGCGGGCACGAGGTGCCTTTTCGCGGTCCGCCAGATCGTCGGGCAGCACGCTGGCGTCGGCCTGATAGCCGAGAGCGAAAGCGACGAGGATGTCGGTGTCATCGGGCACCTGATAGGCCGCGCGGATCTTGTCTTTCTCGATGCCGCCGGCCTGATGGACGCTCAATCCCAGCGCCGTTGCCTGAAGGACCATCTGCGCGACAGCCGCGCCCGTGTCGTAATGCGCCGCGCCATTGGCTGCGCCTTCATCATTGACCTTGCGGGCGAGCACGATGATCAGCACGGGCGCGAGTTTCGCCCAGCGCTGGTTGCGCACAATGAAACCATCGAGCGCCTTGGCATGGGCTTCTGGCCGGTCGGACGTGGCGACGATAAAACGCCACGGCTGCACATTGTTGGACGAGGCGGCCCAGCGCCCCGCTTCCAGCACCGAAATCAGGTCATCCCTGGACACCGGCCTGCCCGCGTCCATGGCGCGCGGGCTCCAGCGGTCGCGGATCAGCGGGTGCACGTCGCGCAGGGTCTCCGCAGGCTTCTTCAACATTGTCTGGTCCTTCAAAAAGGGGTGGGGCGCGGCCAGAGGCCATCGGGCCGCAAGATGCGACGTGCGACCCGGTCTGGCAAGGCTTGCACGGATCCGTTCCCGTCAGGGACTGATCAGTTTCTTGGTGCGCTCAACAACATCCTTTGGGGTCGCATACATGGCGGCGACGATCTTCTGGACGTCCTCGCCAGTCGTCGGCTCCACATCCGCGCGCATGAGCGCAGCTTCCTTCAAAAAGTCGGCGTCCTTCATCGTGGCGTCGAAAGCGCGGCGCAGGTTGCGCGTGCGGGCCTCCGGGAGGCCGGGAGGGGCCACGAAGGGGCGCGCGATGGCCGTTGTACCCAGCAGCAGCGTCAGGAGCTGGCGGTCGGCTTCTGTCTTGACGAGATCCATCACGAGCGGCACGTCAGGCATTTCGGGGCTCTTGGCGAGCGCCATCTGGACAAGCACATGGACGCGCTTGTCGGCAAGCCAGTCCGGCTTGGTGCTTTTCAGCGAGGACAGGCTCCAGCCGCAGCGTCCGTCAACCTCGCCGCTCTCAATGGCGAGAATGGTCTGCTGGCTGCCCAGATAGCCCGTGATGACCTTGAATTTCGTCGCCAGCAGATCGTTCAGCACCATCGGAAAGGTGTCGGTCTCCGATCCAGCGCCAGTGCCTGCCACATTGAGCTGGATGCGCGTGGCGTCGGCCAGCGTCTTCACCGGCGATTCCCTGCGCACGATGCACAGCGAAACATCCTTGCTGATCGCGCCAATCCAGGTGAACTGGCTCATGTCATAGCCGGGATTGCGGTCACCGATAAGCGGCTCGAGAATCGGCCCGCCGGCGAAAATCGCCATGGCGGTACCATCACGCGGTGCCTGCTGGACGAGGAAGGTCGCGGCGCGGATGCCCCCGGCACCGGGCATAACCTGGACGACGACATTGGGCTCGCCCGCAATGTGGCGTCCGATATGACGCCCGAGCAACCGCCCGAACAGATCAACGCCGCCACCTGCCGTGCCGGCTACATAGATATTGACCGTACCGGTGATCGTCCCGGCATCCTGCGCGAGCGCGGTAGTTGCGACTGTGAGGCAAAGGGCGGCGGCGATGGCGCGCAACATGGATGTGTCCTCCGGAGTTCGCCGGGCGATTGTTGCGCCCTGACGGTTGACCTGTTGTAACGGCTCATGGCGTGAGCCTCAACGGTTCAGCCGTCATTGCGAGCAGAGAGAAGCAATCCAGGCACGCGTCTGCGACATGAGGGGAAACGCAGGCCTCACGCGCGGCCCATGGATTGCTTCGCTGCGCTCGCAATGACGAGGCAAAGGCACGGACTAAGCCTTCTTCCGCTTCTCCGACAGCACCAGATAGATCGAACTCGCCACGATCAGCGACATGCCAATCCAGCTCCACAGGCCGGGCACCTCACCAAAGATCAGGTAGCCCAGCAGCGCCGCATAAAGGATACGCGAATAATCGAGCGGTGCGAGCGCCGTGGCGTCGCCATATTGCACGCCGCGCGTGATGAGCCCCTGCCCGGCGATCCCCAAAAATCCGATCAGGACCAGCAGCGGCCATTCATGCCCCGTTGGCGTCACCCAAACATACCAGGCCGGGCCGAGCACGAAGACGAAGTTCCAGAACGCATAATAGAACATGATCACGCGCGTTGGTTCGGATGTCGCCAATCGCTTGATCGAGATAATGACCATGGCCGCCGCCAATCCGCCGACGGCACCGATGATGGCATTGGGGTCGAAGCCCGCCGTGAAGGGCCGCGCATACATCCACACGCCGGCAAAGCCTACGAGCGAGATCAGGATGCGGTTCAGGCCGACATTCTCCTTCAGGATCAGGATCGCGAGCGGGATCGTCCAGAGCGGCCGCGAAAATTGCAGTGCCGTGGAATCGGCAAGCATCATGTGGGTGATCGTCCAGAAGAACGCGAAATTGCCGATCGAGCCGAAAATGCCGCGTGCCAGATGCATCAGCGGACGCTTGGTGCGCAGTGGCTCCAGGGGATCGCGCCAGAACAGCGGCAACAGGAACAGGAAGCCGATGCCCGAGCGAAAGGCCAGCAGCTCGAAGGCAGGCAACCGGCTGCCCAGAAACTTCGTGACCGTCGCCATGACCACGAGCATCAGGGAGCCGAGCGTCACAAGCGTGATGCCGCGCGCATTGGGCGACAGCCGCCCAAACCACGCCGGGAAGAACCCTGTGATGGCCGCTCCCCGCGACCGGTTCTGTTGGGGAGACGCACCAGATTCGTTCATGCACCGACATTAGGCGCGTGATCGGGCGCGGCGCAAGGACGCAGAGTCGACGGCGCATGGCACGTGTCTGGCCTGGCGACTTTTACAAGGGCTGCGACGCTGCGGGCGATCAGGGACACGACGACCCCACCAAGGCGCTCATGGAGCAATAAGCTCCACGTCAACGGGCTTTGCGCGCGACGGCCTTTCACTCCCCGCGCGCGTCACGTAAAAGAGGTGGTACCTTACGACAGGACCGCCGGATGACCCTCGCGACCGAACCCACCAAGCTCGCGACCCCCGGTGCCGCTTCTGCCGCGGCTCCGCGCGCGGCGAGTTCGGTGATCTTCGTCATCGCGCTCTGCCACCTGCTCAACGACATGATGCAGGCGCTGGTCCCCGCCATCTATCCGATCCTGAAAATTTCCTATGCGCTCGACTTCGCACAGATCGGCCTGATCACCCTCTGCTTCCAGATGACGGCCTCGGTCCTGCAGCCCCTTATTGGTGCCATTACCGACAAGCGACCTATGCCGCGCTCGATCCTGTTCAGCATGGCGTTCACGGCGGCGGGCCTCGCGCTCGTGTCGCAAGCGGCACATTACGGTGCCATTCTCGTGGCCGTGGCGATGATCGGCCTCGGTTCGGCGATCTTCCACCCGGAAGCGGCACGCATCGTGCGCGCGGCCTCGGGCGGACGCTACGGCTTTGCGCAGTCCGTCTTCCAGGTCGGCGGCAATTCCGGCAGCGCGCTCGGGCCTTTGATGGCCGCCCTGATCGTCGTGTCGGGCGGACAGGGCAGCCTGCTGTTCTTTGCGAGCGTCGCAGTCGTCAATCTTGTGATCCTCTGGAAAATTTCATCCTGGTACCGCAGCCACCGCGTCGCGCAGGCCAAAAGTATCGTCACGCCTGTCCCGACCGGCCTGTCGCGCGCCCGAGTCGGTGCCTCGCTGGTCATTCTCACCATGCTGCTGTTCTCCAAGAATTTCTACATGGTGAGCATGAGCAGCTATCTGCAATTTTACCTGATCGAGACATTCCACGTCAGCGTCCATACGGCGCAGATGTATCTCTTCGCCTTCCTCGGTGCCGTCGCGGTGGGCACATTCGTCGGCGGCCCGATCGGCGACCGCATCGGCCGCAAATATGTCATCTGGATTTCGATCCTCGGCGTCTTTCCCTTCACCGCTGCCCTGCCCCATGCCTCGCTGCAGACGAGCTTCGTGCTGATCATCCTGATCGGCTTCATCCTCGCCTCAGCCTTCTCAGCCATTGTGGTGATGGGACAGGAACTGGTGCCCGGCCGCGTCGGCCTGATCTCGGGCCTGTTCTATGGCCTGTCATTCGGCTTCGGTGGCATTGGTGCCGCCGTACTTGGCCATGTCGCCGATCTGACCAGCATCGGCTATATCTACGGGCTATGTGCCTTCCTGCCGCTGATCGGCTTGCTGACGGTGTTCCTGCCCAACATCCGGCGACCCTGAATGGTAAAAGGCCGACGTTTCCGTCGGCCTTTTTTATTTACTTGCTGCCTTCCGGATTGGCGATGCGGCGCAACCGCGTCACGACCTCCGGCGGCGTGGCATAAGCCTCTTCCACAATGCGGCGCTCCTCTTCAGCTGAACGGGGCATGTTCACGCCAAGATTCAGCCTGTCGGCTTCCGCCAGGAATTCGGGATCCCTGAACGTGTCCATCATCGCCTTCTGCATCAGTGCGACGCGATCGGCAGGCACGCCGGGCGGCATGATGTAGGGACGACCCAGAGCCAGCGGCGCGATCGCGGCCTTCAACAGCAGCTTGTCCTCGTCCTTGCTCAGCAGGTCCATGACATTGGGTGTATCGCCCGCGCCCTTTTCCTTTTCCGGGCCGTACTGGACGATATATTTCACCATCTTGTTCTTGATCCAGTCGGGCCGGGTCGATGACAGCGAGCTCCAGAAAATGCTCGGATAGCCGTCAACCTCGCCACGCTCCATCGCGATGAAGCTTTCGTTCTGGCCGGGATAGCCGAGCACGATCTTCAGCTTCATGCCGAGCAGTTCATTCAGCAAGCGCGCGAAAAAGCCCGGCGTCGAATTGGCACCGGACGAGGACACCGTGAATTCCTTCTTGCGGGCGTCGTCGACAGTGCTGACCGGCGACGTATGCCAGACGATCAGCAGGCCCGTCTCGAAACTCGGACTGCCGAGATAATTGAATTTCTTGGGATCATATTCGGCTTCCTTGGTGCCCAGAAGGGGCTCGAAAGGCGTGTTGTTCTGCACGCCGCCGATGGTGAGCCCGTCCTTGGTACCCAGATTGTAGACGTAATTGGTGGCCACGATGCCGCCAGCGCCGGGCATGTTGCGGACCGCAATCGTCGGCGACCCGGGAATATGCTTGGGTAGATGCCGCGCCACCGTGCGCGCCAGCAGGTCATAGCCGCCACCTGCGCTGGAGCTGACGACGAGGGATACGGTCTTGCCCTTGTAGAAGTCGGTCGCGGGCTGGGCCAGGCCAGCCGAGGCACCGAGAGTTGCGAACGCCATGCTGGCGAGCGACGTGCTGAATTTCTTCATTGGAGTCCTGCTCTTTTGAGACCGGTAGCCTGTTTGCATGCAAGAAAGCCGCCACAGCCCCCTCGGACAAGGTCGTCCCTGATGTCGTCCCTGTCGAGAGGCAATGCCTATATTTTATCCGTATTGCCTGTATCCGGCACCGGGCGCGTGCGCAGCCGTCCCTGCGCGAGCCGCAAGCTCTGGTGCCCGCAATGCGGGCATGTCATCGGCTCGGGCTCCGGCGAGGTCATGCCACCACCCACCTCGATCACCTCGAACCGCTCACCGCATGATTTGCACGTTACGATCTCGGCCACCTGTCACCCCCCTGAGCCGCGCTGGCCCAACACGACCCCAAAGCCCCAAGCAAGCCCTTCGGGTTCTCTGGCCAACCCTCGACAAGCCAATTGCGCAGGCGTCACGAATCACACCTTCCATCATCCAACGGAACGGCACACGACACCGGAGACAATCCAATCGGCTTTGACAATCGCGTATGTCAACATGCATGTGCCGAGCGCGGCCAAAGTCCGCCACCAGAAGAGGCGCGGCACCACCCGGCCTGCAGCACCCTGCGCATGGCAGCGCTGGCAGCTTGTGCTAGAAAGCCGGATGCGGTGCCCTTGCCGCCCCCGGAGATGGACAAACATGACGA